>NZ_JBFAIU010000035.1:0-35643 GCF_040654855.1 Asanoa sp. NPDC050611 | reverse complement strand
GACCTACCCACCCTCCAAGCCATCGAGCGAGCAGCAGGCGCGATCTTCCACACGATAGGCATGGCAGAGATCGCAGACGACGACCCACCGCCACTACCGGAACTAGAACGTCACCAACAAGCCGGCACAGCCTGGGTAGCCACGACCGCGACCAACGAGATCGCCGCCTACCTCATCGCCGACCACATAGACGCGGGCCTCCACATCGACCAGGTCTCGGTCGACCCCAAACACGCCGGCCAAGGCATAGGCCGCCAACTCATCGACCACGCAGCCGCAACGGCCCGCACCAACGGGATCCAAGCCCTAACACTCACAACGTTCCGCGACGTCCCATGGAACGCCAGCTACTACGAACAACGCTGCGGCTTCGGCACGATCCCCGACGACGAGCTCACCCCAGACCTCAGAGCGATCCAACAACGAGAAGCCGACCACGGCCTCACCCGCTGGCCCCGCGTCACGATGCGCCGCCCACTCAGCTGAGCGACTTCCGCCCCGCCGCCCGCGCAACCATCTCCGCCAGCACCTTGCCGAAATCCAACCCAGCGGCCTGGATCGCCATCGGCATCAACGACGTCTCCGTCATCCCCGGCGCCACGTTGACCTCGAGCACCTGCGGCGCCCCGGACTCGTCCACGATCAGATCCACCCGCGACAGGTCACGCAAACCGAGCGCGTTGTGCGCCGCCACCGCCACCGCGGCAACAGACTGCGCCACCGGCTCCGACAGGCGCGCCGGCGTGTGCCACGTCGTCAGCCCCGCCGTATAACGGGCCGCGTAGTCGTACACCCCATTCCGGGGCACGATCTCCACCGCCGGCAGCGCCTGCGGCCCGTCGCCCAGGTCGATGACCGTGACCGCGATGTCCTTCCCAGTCACGTACCGCTCCACCAACGCCGTCGACCCGTACGCGAAGCAACCCACCATCGCCGCCGGCAACGCGCTCTCATCCCGGACCACGGCCGCGCCAAGACCCGACCCGCCCTGCGCCGGCTTGACCATCAACGGCAGCCCCAGCCGCGAGGCGATCCGCTCCAGCACCGCCACCGCACCCAACTCCGAGAACCGGTCGTGCGGCAGTGCCACCCAATCGGGGGTCGGGATCCCGTGCTCCCGCAGCACCGCCTTCGCCGACGGCTTGTCCCACGCCAACCGCGACGACCGCGCGTCACACCCGACGTACGGCACCTCGCACAGATCCAGCACGCCCCGCAGCGACCCGTCCTCGCCGGTCGCCCCATGCAGTGCGATCACGACCGCGTCCGGCGGATCCGAGCGCAGCGCCGGCAGCAGCGACACGTCTGCGTCCCGCTGTTGGGCGTCGATCCCGGCGGTACGCAGCGCGTCGATCACCCGACGCCCGGACTTGAGTGACACGTCCCGCTCGTAGGACAGCCCACCGGCCAGGACGAGGACGCGCAGATCGGTCGTACTCATGGGTCAGATCATGCCAAGTCGGGACCGGGGGTGTCGGATCCGGCCTGCCCGCGGCGACGATTGGCGACCGCACTGATGGCGCCGAACACCTGCCGCATGGCGAGGTCCTGCTCCATGACACCAGCCAATCGGCGTACGCCCTCGCGGATCCGATCCGGCGACGGGAACGAGAAGTTGAGGCGCATGTTGCCGCCCCCGGTGCCGTCGGCGTAGAAGCCGGTGCCCGGCACATAAGCCACCCGCGCCGCGATCGCCCGCGGCATCATCGCCTTCGAGTCGAGCCCCGGCGGCAGGGTGGCCCAGACGAACAGGCCGCCACTCGGCCGGGTCCAGGTGGTGCCCGCCGGCATCAGGTCGGCGAGCGACTCCAGCAGCGCGTCACGCCGCTCCCGGTAGACCTCGCGGTACGTCTTTATCTGCTCCCGCCACGGCATCGTCGACAGGTAGGTGGTCACCGCCGCCTGTGCGTACGCACTCGGGCAGAGAATTTGCGATTCCGACGCGATCACCAGCTTCTCGCGAACCGCGTGCGGCGCGAGGATCCACCCCACCCGCAGCCCGGGCGCGAACGTCTTCGAGAACGTCGAAAGGTAGAAAACGCCCTCCCGCCGCCGTGCCCGCAACGGCAGTGGCGCCTCGCCGTCGAACGACAGCTGCCCATAGGGGTCGTCCTCGACGACCAGCAGCCCGGCCCGCTCGCAGATGTCGAGCACCTGGTCGCGCCGCTCGTCGGTCATCGTGACGCCGGCCGGGTTCTGATACGTCGGGATCGTGTAGAGGAACTTCGCCCGCCGCCCCGACCGGGCGACGTCGGCGATCGCGGCCTCGAGCGCGGCGGGGATCAGCCCGTCGTCGTCCATCGCCACGTGCACGACCTGGGCCTGCGCCGACTGGAACGCACCGAGCGCGCCCACGTAGGTCGGCCCCTCGGCGAGCACCACGTCGCCGGGGTCGAGAAAGAGCCGGGACACGAGATCGAGGGCCTGCTGGCCCCCGACGGTGACAACGACATCGTCCGGCGAAGCGCCGGCGGCCGCGTCAATGCCGGAGAGCGCCATCACCTCGCAGATCCGCTCACGCAGCTCGAGCGTGCCCTGGCCGATCCCGTACTGCAGGGTGCTCGTCCCATGATCAGCCGCGAGACTGCCGAGCATCTCCCCGACGGCATCGAGCGGCAGAGCGGCGATGTATGGTGCACCACCGGCGAGCGAGACGACCTCCGGGCGGCTGGCGACGGCGAAGAGAGCTCGAATCTCCGACGCCGTCATGCCGCGGACCCGCCGCGCGTAGCGGTCGGTATAGTCGTCGAGCGTCGTCCCGGTCATGCCCTACCTCGCCTTCGGGCGCATCGCTGGTTGGTTGATGTTAGACCGCGGGTGCGAAGACCACCTTCGGGTTGTCCGCGACCAGTCCATATCGCGGAATCCAGGGGTCCCACGCCAGGCCAGACCACGGACGCGCGATGTCCGACCTCTCCCCTCCTGCGCCTTTCCGGCGTACGATCGCTGGTTGGGGGCAAGGCGGGCGACACACACGACCTCCACCGTGCTCCGATAACCGTCATCTGGCAAACGAGCGGTTTTCGAGGTTCCGTGATGTCACGTCGTCTGGTGAGCTTGACGCTCGACACCCTGGAAGATCTGCCGCGCCCATGCCGGCAATGCGTCTACTGGGAGCTCGACCCCGTCTCCGCGGAGCGCGCCTGCGCCGCCGGCGACCCCGGCCTCGAGAAGGAGGCCTGGGTCTCGCAGACCCTCCTCGAGTGGGGCTCCTGCGGCAAACTGATCTACGTCGACGGCATGCCGGCCGGCTTCGTCATGTTCGCCCCGCCGGCCTACGTCCCCCGCTCGATGGCCTTCCCGACGTCCCCGGTCTCCGCCGACGCCGCGCTACTGATGAACGCCCACGTGATCACGGCCTTCGCAGGCGGCGGCCTGGGCCGCATGCTGGTCCAGGGCGTGGCCCGCGACCTCATCAAACGAGGCATCAAAGCGATAGAAGCCTTCGGCGACGCGAAGTTCGGCGACGCCCCCGACGAGCCGGGCTGCCTCGCCCCCGCCGATTTCTTCCTCTCCGTCGGCTTCAAAACCGTTCGTCCCCATCCGCGCTACCCCCGCCTACGCCTGGAACTCCGCACGGCCCTGTCGTGGAAGTCGGACGTCGAATACGCCCTGGAGAAGCTGCTCGGCTCAATGAGCCCGGAAAGCATCCTCCGCCCGGTCCGCCCCGCGACCAGCACCAGCAACAGCTGACCCGGGCGAGAGCGACAGACGAAGATCAAGAGATGGTCCCGGGTCCGCCGGGGGCACGACCGTCGCTCCCGCCGGACACCGCTCGCTCCGCTTCGCTGCCAGGCGCGCGACACACAACCGGAAACACCGCGCCTCTAGACCGCCCGCGGAGCTGCCGCAACGCCCGCTGTGACGGCTTGCCGCCCGGCGACCGCCCTACAGCGATGCCGCGGAACAGCGTCCGGTGTCGGAGCCCTTCTCGATCCAGACCGCCGGTGCTGCCGCAAACCCGCCGAATGTCGCGGCAGGCCAGGTCCGGGCGGCGGCCGCGGGGTCCTGGGAGCAGCCCGTGGCGCCGCAGCGACGCCTAGGCAGCATCACGGGTGCTGCCGCAAGCCCCGAATATCGCAGCCGCCCAACCGGACCGTGACGGCAAGGTCCTGGAGGCAGCTCGCGGCGCTGCCGCAAACCCGCCGAAGGTCGCGGCAGGCAAGGCCGGCCGTGGCCGGCGGCGCGTGGCGCTGCAGCGATGCCTGGGCAGCTCTTGAGGGATCGCGGCGCTGACCTCACTCCCCTGTGTCGTCGCAGGCAACGGTCGGGCCGTGGCTGCGGGGGTCCTAGAGGTAGCTCGCGGCGCCGCAGCGACGCCTGGGCAGCTCGTGAGGGGACCGCGGGCGCTGCTGCAACGCTCGATCGCGGCAGGCAAGGTCGGCCGTAGCCGCGGCGTTCTAGAGGTAGCTTGCGGCGCTGGAGCGACGCCTGGGCAGCTCGTGAGGGGACCGCGCCACTGCCGCCACTCCCGAATATCGCGCCATTGTCGGCCATCGCCGCCGGGTCCTGGTCGCAGCTCGCGGCGCGCAGCGGCGGCTCGCAGCTCTGGGGGATCGCGGGAGGCCAGCGACCACCGCCCGGATGCCCGGGCAGGAGTCGTAACAGCCTGCGGGCACGCCTGGACAACTCTTGAAGGATCGCGGCGCTACCGCCACCCCCGATATCGCCGCAGCGAAGATCGGGGCCATGGCCGTCCTGGACGCAGCTCGCGGCGCCGCAGCAACGGCTCGGCAGCTCCCGGGGATCCCGGCGAGGCCAGCGACCGCCCGCCCGGGTGCCCTGCGGGAGCCGTAGCAGCCTGCGGGCACGGTTGGGTTGGCTGAGGCACTATCGCAGCGGAACCGAAGAGCGCCGCCGCAAAGGTCGATTGTTCGTGGGCCAGCCTGCGGACGGCGCGCGGATCAGGCTGTCGCGGTGGCGGCGGCGATCGCGGCCCGCAACTCCCGCACGTCGATAGACCCGGTCGGCACGTCCTGGTCGATCGGGTAGTACATCCGCTGCACCGCGGCCACCACAGCCTCGACCACCGTGTCCCGGAAGCGCGGATCCACCAGCTTCTCCCGGTCACCGGGCGAGGTCAGATAGCCGACCTCAACGCGTACAGCCGGCATCTTGGTCAGGCGCAAGAGCTCCCACGTCTTCGCGTGGGTCTGGCAGTTGCGCAACCCCGTCCGCGCGACGATCTCCCGCTCCACCAGGCCCGCCAGCCGCTCGCCCACCGTCGACGAGGAACCGTGGTTGGTGCCGTAGTGGTACGTCGCCACCCCGTCCGCTTCCGGGTTCGCGTGGCCGTCGATGTGCAGCGAGATGAAGAGGTCACCGCCCAGCTCGTTCGCCAGCTGGGCCCGCTCCAGGTCCGTCAGCTCGGCAACCGGCGCGGGGCCGCGGGTCAGGTGCACCCGCATCCCGGCAGCGGCGAGTCGGCCCTCCAGCCGTGCCGCCATGTCGAAGGCCAGCTCCGCCTCCGTCCACCGCAGCTTGCCGTCCGGGACCACCACGCCGAGGTCCGGGCCGCCGTGGCCCGGGTCGACGATCACCGTCTTGCCGACCAGGTTGGGGCCCGAGTGCCGGAAGGCGTCCGACTCGCGCAGCCACTGCGGGCGACCGCCGGTCACCTTGCGGCCCAGCCGGCGCAGCGCGTGCATGGTCTGCGGGCCGCACGCGCCGTCGGGGGCTAGCCCGACCTCGCGCTGGAACTGCGCCACCGCCCGGGCGGTACGCGCTCCGTAAACGCTGTCCGCGCGCCCGACGTCGTACCCCATCTCGAGCAGTCGTTCCTGCAGGGTCCGCACGTCCTCGCCGGTCAGCGGCTCCGGGATGGCCTGGTAGAGGGTCCGCGAGCCGAGCCGCCACCGCGCCGCGACCAGGGCCCGCCATGTTTCCGCACCGACCGCGCCGTCGACGCTCAGACCGCGGCTCTGCTGGAACGCCCGCACCGCCTGCTCGGTCGCGTCGTCGAAGTCGCTCGACTCGAACTCGGAGCCCGGCGTGGTGGCGTGTGCGCCCGGGATCAGCCCGAGGCCGACGAGGATGCCACGGATCTCGGTGACCGCGGGACCACGGTCTCCACGTCGGACTACACGCACGGACTACCTCCTCCGGGTGACGCAAGCCGCGCTTCCGGAGCCTATCGTGGCCGCCTGGCCAGGGCCGGAAGGATCGTGAGACGGCGCCGGGCACGACAACGCCCCCGCATCCACGCGACGCGGGGGCGTGTCGAAAAACTAGGTCAGAATGCGGCCTCAATGAGCTTGACCAGGTCACCCTTGGGTCGTGCACCGGCCACGGACTGCACCGGCTCGCCGCCCTTGAACACGGTCAGTGTCGGCACCGACATCACGCGGTAGGCGCGCGCGGTCTCCGGGTTCTCGTCGATGTTGAGCTTGACGATCCGGACCTTGTCGCCCATCTCGTTGGCGATCTCCTCGAGCAGCGGCTCGACCTTGCGGCAGGGCGCACACCATTCAGCCCAGAAGTCGACGAGTACGGGGGTGTCCGCCTGCAGAACATCGTTGACGAAGTTGGCGTCCGTCACCGACTTGGTCGATCCCACCTGAAACCCTCCTCCGGGCCGAACGATTGCTGAAGCAAGTATGTAGTTTCCGGGAACACCCGGCTGCATGTCGTGTCCGGACTCACGCCCGGTTGAAGATCAGACTTCCAGGGCGGCGATGAACCGCTCGGCGTCGAGAGCCGCCGCGGTGCCCGTGCCGGCTGCGGTGATCGCCTGCCGGTAGGTGTGGTCGACCAGGTCGCCGGCCGCGAACACGCCCGGCAGGCTGGTGTGCGTGGTCGGCGCGGCCACCTTCACGTACCCGTTTTCGTCCATGTCGATCTGGCCGCGGAACAGCTCGCTGCGCGGGTCGTGGCCGATCGCCACGAAGACGCCGGCGACCGGCAGCTCCTTGGCCTCGCCGTTGTGGACGTTGTGCACCTTCACGCCGGTGACCTTGCCGTCCTCGCCGAGGACCTCGGTCACGATGGAGTTCCACTCGACCTTGATCTTCGGGTTGGTCAGCGCCCGCTGCGCCATGATCTTGCTCGCGCGGAACTCGTCGCGGCGGTGGATGATCGTCACGTTCGCGGCGAACCGGGTGAGGAAGCTCGCCTCCTCCATCGCGGAGTCGCCGCCGCCGACGACCACGATGTCCTGGCCGCGGAAGAAGAAGCCGTCACAGGTGGCACAGGACGAGACGCCGTGGCCGAGATATTTCTGCTCGCCCGGGACGTTGAGCGGCCGCCAGGCGGAGCCGGTGGCGAGGATGACCGCCTTGGCCCGGTAGACCGTCTCGCCGACGTAGACCGCCTGGGTCACGCCGGAGCCCAGCTGCCCGCTGTCGACGAGCTCGACCCGGGTCACGTCGTCGGTCAGGAACTCGGCGCCGAACCGCTCCGCCTGCTTGCGCATGGCGTCCATCAGCTCAGGGCCCAGGATGCCGTCCGGGAAACCGGGGAAGTTCTCCACCTCGGTGGTGGTCATCAGCGCGCCACCTGACTGCACACCCTCGATCACCAGGGGGTTCAGGTTGGCTCGGGCGGCGTACACCGCAGCCGTGTAACCGGCCGGACCAGAGCCGATGATGATCAAGTTGCGGACCTCGTCCACTGCCGTCTCCCGAAGTTATGGCGTTCCTCGCACCTGGAAGAACGTCATGGTACGAGGCAAGGATTCCCGTGGGTGGACAACCTCACGCCGCGCGTCCGGTCTGTCCGAGGTCGTCACCCGTCACCCTACTCGGGAATGGAACAGCTCGTCCGTGCCGCCCGGTCCGCAATCCGGGCCGACCGCCCAGCCCCATTGCGCACCACTGGCGTCGGTGAAGAACACGATCACAGCAGGGCGGCCGTCGTACGAGGCGAAGTCCGCGGCCGACACGACGATGGGCCCCTGGCCGAGCTCCTTGGCGATCGCGTCGAAGCAGACCGCGAGGGCGGCCCCCATCCCGAGCCGAGCCAGCTCAGGACTGACCGCCTTGGCCGAGCTCTCCTGGCTGGCGCGACCGTCCGACTGGAACGTCGCCGGCGACTTGGACGAGAGGGTCTGCCGGTCCGCGCCGAAACCGCCTGCCACCGAAGCGCTGTTGTAGTCGGTCCCCGTGTTGTACCGCGGCACGCTCGCCGCCTCCGGCGCCGCGGCAGCCGAGTCGGCCGCCCCGCCCGCCGCCGAGTTGGTGCCCGTCGTGCCCGTACGCGCCGACTGACTGATCCACACCCCGGCGAGCGCCGCGACCATCACCGCCACGAGTGCCGGCGCGGCCCAGGCCAGCCAGCGCGCCCGCCGCCGGCGGGTCGTCGCGCCCGCCCGACCGGGCGGCCGACCACTGCCGCCCTCGGGACGACGCGCATGCGGGCCACGTCGCCCGCCGCCCTGCCCGGGCACGGCTACGGACTCGGCCGGGGCGGCCCCAGGCTCAGTTGCCTCACGGTCAGCCCCGTCATGCTCAGCCACCGCGCCCTCAGGACCAGCCGCGGCAGCGCTAGTCGCGCCAGTCGCTGCCGCCCCGAGCTCAGCCCCTGCCGCGTCTGCGGGTTCGGCTGTCACAGCGTCTGCGGGTTCGGCTGTCACAGCGTCTGCGGGCTCGGCTGTCACAGCGTCTGCGGGCTCGGCTGTCACAGCGTCCGCCGGCTCAGCCGCCACAGCGTCCGTGCGCTCAGCCGCCGCGATGTCCGCCGGCTCGGCCATCGCCACGCCCGCGGGCTCAGCCGCCGCCGGCCTAGGGAGCGCGGCCAACAGCCGCACCGCCACCTCGTCCGGCATCGGCTCGTTGGTGGACGCCGCGTACACGAACAGGTCATCAGCCGTGTTGGCGAGCGCCGCCACCAGCGCCGCATGCTCAGCGGCCCAGACCGCATCGGTGGCGACCAGCCCCGCCACCCGCGCCTCGTCGGGAGTGCCGGCGAGCGCGCCGCCGACGTAGTCGGCCAGCAGGTCAAAATCAACCTCGCTCATGACACCCCCTCCCCGCTGTTGTCGGTCACTGATCGGACGTCATCGCCGGGCGGCCGGTTCCGTGCGGTGGCGGACCGCA
The DNA here is from genome assembly GCF_040654855.1 of Asanoa sp. NPDC050611. Classification (NCBI taxonomy): domain Bacteria; kingdom Bacillati; phylum Actinomycetota; class Actinomycetes; order Micromonosporales; family Micromonosporaceae; genus Asanoa; species Asanoa sp. NPDC050611. The sequence goes on along the minus strand of NZ_JBFAIU010000035.1, from coordinate 26,611 downwards.
CGCCGGCGCCGGCCGTGCCCGGTCGCAGGTGTCCGAGCAGCAACGCCAGCCGCGCCCGCCCCCGCGAGCAGCGGCTCTTCACGGTGCCCTCGGCGACCCCGAGCAGGACGGCCGCCTCGGCGACCGGGTAGCCCTGCACGTCGACCAGCACCAGCGCCGCCCGCTGGTCCTCGGGCAGCCGGGCCAGGGCCTGCCGCACCACCAGCGCCGTGTCGTGGTCGGTGGCCGGCGCCGCGGGCTCGACGCCGGTCGGCCGGTCGGGGTCGGCGTTGCCGTCCGGCAGCGGCACCGTCGGATGGGCCTGGCGCCGCCGGATCCGGTCGAGGCAGCAGTTGACGACGATCCGGTGCAGCCACGTGGTGACGGCCGAGTCGCCGCGGAACCGCGGTGCCGCGCGGTGCGCGGACAGCAGCGCCTCCTGCAGGGCGTCGGCCGCGTCCTCCCGGTCGCCGACGGTGCGCATCGCCACCGCCCAGAGCCGGTCGCGGTGGCGGCGGAACAGCTCGGCGAACGCGTCCGGGTCACCGGCGACATGGGCGCGCAGCAACGCCTCGTCGTCAGGCACGTCGAGGGGATCTGGGTCGCGCCGGCCGGCGGTCACGGCTGCACCTTATCGTCGCGGCGCTATGCCTCGCGGGCCGGTCGAGCCGGGACTCAGCCTCGTGCCTGGACCGTGATCTCCTGGATCTCCAGGCGAAGCTTGCCCTCGGACGTCGTCGGCAGCTTCGTGAACCAGATCAGCAGGTACTGGTGCTTCTGGTCCGGCAGGAAGCCCTGGAACGTCAGCGTGGTCGCCTCGTGGTTCTCGATCGGCTCGCCGATCCGGTTCTTGTAGTCGGCGATGATTTTCCGGTCGCCCGCCCGGGTGCTGCCGGTGTCACCCTCGCCGGTGAACACCGCGGCCGACGCGCCGGTCGCCGACAGGTTGACCTGCACCGAGCTGACGTCCGTCGGTTCCGGGAGCTTGATGAGCACGCCCATGCCGGACTTGTCGCCGAAGGGCAGGTTCTTGTAAGAGTCGCTCTCCCAGGCGGTGTCGCGCTTGCCGTCAACCATCAGCGCCGCATCGCCCAGCTCTCTGCGGTCACCGTCCGGGTCGACGATCCGGACCTGGTCGCGGCTGAGCGGCACGGCCTTGGGCGCGGCCGGCGCGGTGGCCTGGCCGGTCGGATCGCTGGTGGCGGTCGCGGCGGCACCCGGCCCGGGCGTCGCGCCGTTGTCGGAGTCGCCGCGGTCGGCCAGCACGCTGATGCCCAGCAGCAGCCCGACGGTCGCGATGACCAGCAGGCTGGCCACGCCGATGATCAGCTTGCGCCGAGTGGCCGGCGGCTGCTCGGGCAGGCCGTCTTCGGTAGCCGAGAAGCGCAGCGGCCCGGCGTCGACGATGAACGGCTCGTCGGCGGCCACGTCGAGCCGGTCGAGCTCGGCGGCCAGCACGTCGGCCGACGGCAGCGCGAGGCGCTCGTCGAGCAGGTCCATGGTCAGGTCGTCGAGGTACGCCGGCACACCGGCGCGCACCATGCGGGGCGCCGCGATCGCACCGGAGCCGTCGCGCACCGCGTCGGGCAGCGACGACGGGCCGACCTCGGTGTGCGGCCAGTGCCCGGTGAGCGCGAAGTAGAGGATGCCGCCGATCGCGCGGACGTCGGTGTCGGGTGTGTCGCCCTCGGTCGCCCGGGCGTCGGCGAGCACGACCCGCCCGTCGTCGGCGACCATCACGGTGCCGGGGTGGACGTTGCCGTGCACCATGCCGGTGGCGTGCACGGCGGCCACCGCACTGGCGACGGCGTGTGCGATCGAGGTCGCGCGCTCGGCGTCGAGAGGCTCCTCGACCACGAGCTCCCGCAGCGCTTCGCCGTCGATCCACTCGCGCACGACGTACGCGCGCGTCTCCTCGTCGATCGCGTCGTAGACGCCCGCGAGGTTGGGGTGGATGACCCGGCTGGCGGTCACCGCGGCCTGCAGCATCTCCTGCGCGGAGTCGCCGCCGGGATAGCGCAGCACGACCGCGACCGGGCGCCGCAGCACCACGTCGACGCCCTGCCAGACCTGGCGGCCGGCGGCGTCGTCGTTGATGTGCTCGGCCAGCTCGTAGCGGTCCGCGAGCACCTCACCAACGCGCGGTGCCCCAACGGTCAGCACGGGGGGTGTGGCGGCCTCTTCGGCCTCCTGGCCCTCGCCGACCTGGGTCACCGGTCCTCCTTCGGTGCTCTTCTCGCTCGCCATGCTGACTCGCTCGCCGTCTCGCAGTCACCCGGGGCAGCGCGCTGCGCCCCCGTGTGAAACCGAAGGGCGGCGCCACCTCAATAGCGTAGGGGCTCGGCGCATCTGTCGGGAGCGACCTTACCTGGGACCGGCCACACCTCCACAGGCCACGTTCACCCGTCACCGAGGACGGACTCGCAGCGCTGAGCACTGCAAACGCCATCAAATCAGCCTTTGCAGCGACATGATGAGAACCCGAAAAAGGTACTATTTGTTATTCGGCGAGTCGCGATGGAAGGCCGCTGACCAGCTATCGGGCGAGTCCCAGGCGGCGCCGCACCATACCGACCACACTGGTCACCTCGGTGATCCGCAGTGCCATCGCCAGCCCGAGATAGCTCAGGCAGATCGCACCGCCCCCGACCACGAGCCGGGCCAGCGCGATCACCCGGTCGGCCGAGTCGTTGTCCGGCAGCAGCGCCAGCACCAGGTAACCCACCAGCGCCGCGCCGATGGCCGCCACCAGCACCTTGCCGAAGGTGGCCATGATCCGCCCGGCCCCGATCGGACCGATCCGGCGGCGCAGCAGCATCGCGAACACCACTGCGGCGGCCACGTAGGAGACCGCGTTGCCGAACATCAGGCCGGCCGCGACGGTCGAGGTGGACAACACGAGGAACAGCCCCACCTGTACGAGGACCCGCAGCGCCACGACCGGGATGTTGACCAGGGCCGGCGTCCGCGTGTCGGGCAGCGCGTAGAAGGCGAACGTGAACAGCTGGCTGATCGCGAACGGCACGAGCGCGAGGGCACCGGTGGTCAGCACGACGCCGGTGTCGGTCGCGTTGTCCGAGGTGAACGCGCCGTAGTGGAACAGGACCACCGAGATGGGGTACGAGAGCACGGCGTAGCAGACCGCGATCGGCGCGAGCACGGCCGTCACCGTCCGCGTTCCACGTGAAACATCATCCGCGAAGTCGTGGAACCGCCCCTCGGCGGCCGCCGCGCTCATCCGGGGCAGCAGCGCGGTGATGATCGATACCGCGATGATCCCGTGAGCGGTCATCACCAGCAGGAAGACGTTGTTGTAGATCAGCGGGCCGGGGTCACCCTTGGCGCTCGCCGCGTTCGCCAGCTTGATCACCACGATCAGGCCGAGCTGGCTGACCGCGACGTAGCAGAACATCCAGCCGCCGAGCTGGGCCAGCTCGCGCAGGCCGAGCTCGCGCCACTGGCCGCGCCACCGGTAGTGGAAGCCCACCTTGCGCAGCGTCGGGACCAGGCCGGCGACCTGAACGATGATGCCGAGCAGGGTGCCGCCGCCGACCAGCAGGATCATCGTGGCGCTCATGTCGCCCGAGGCCAGGTCCTCGCGGGCGCCGTACAGCGCGATGAACAGCCCGAACGAGGCGATCACGATGATGTTGTTGAGGATCGGCGTGAACATCGGGGCCGCGAAGTGGCCGCGCACGTTGAGGATCGCGCTCATCAGCGCCGACAGGCCGCTGAAGAAGATCATCGGCAGCATCAGCAGCGCGAGGATGTTGATCAGGTTGCGGGTGTCGTTGGACGTGTCCGCGCCGATGTAGAGCAGGGTGAGCAGCGGCGCGGCGAGCACCGCCAGCACGGTGGCGAGGAACAGCGCGACCACGGCGAGGCTCAGCAGCCGCTGGGTGTAGAGCTCGCCCCGGTCGTGGTCGGTGTCCCGCCGGCGGACCAGCACCGGGATCAGCACGCTGGTCAGCACGCCGCCCAGGAGAAACTCGAACACCATGCCGGGCAGGATCTGTGCGGTCGTGTACGCGTCGCCGACCGCGGTGCCCAGCGCCGCCGAGATCACCAGGGTGCGCAGGAAGCCCGTACCGCGGCTGACCAGACTGCCGACCGCCATGATCGCGCTGTTGCCGGCGGCGCTGCCGCCGTCGGACTCGATCGCCGGTGGCGCCGCCGGCGGCGGTATGTCGACCGGATCAGCCCGGACAATGCCCTCGTCGCCGTGCGCGGCGTGCGCGCTCCGGTAAAGGCCGCTGCTCACGGGACCTCCAGGCGAGGGAAATGACGTACGCCCGACCCTAACCTGGCGAACACAGCCCCGCGGCGTCGGCGACCCGGTACAGAAAGATAGGCTGGCGGTCCCATGTCCGGAACATCCTCAACCCGCCGCCTCACCCAGGCTCAGGAGACCGCCGTGGCGGAACTCATCCGCGTGTCGCCGGTCGCCGACGAGCTGGGTCGCCGGTTCGCCAAGGCCGGCCACGAGCTGCATCTCGTGGGCGGCTCCGTGCGCGACGCGCTGCTCGGGCGGCTCGGCGACGACCTCGACTTCGCGACCGACGCGCACCCGGATCAGACCCTTGCGGTGCTCAAGGGTTGGGCCGAGGCCACCTGGGAGACCGGGCGGGACTTCGGCACGATCGGGGCGCAGCGCGACGGCCTGCGGCTGGAGATCACCACGTTCCGGGCCGACGTGTACGACGGCGTCAGCCGCAACCCGGTGGTCCAGTACGGCACCAGCCTCGCCGAGGACCTGCGCCGGCGCGACTTCACCGTCAACGCGATGGCGGTCAGCCTCCCGGACCACACGTTCACCGACGCGTACGGCGGCCTCGACGACCTGGCCAACAAGATCCTGCGCACGCCGGGTACGCCCGAGGAGTCGTTCGGCGACGACCCGCTGCGGATGCTCCGGGCGGCCCGGTTCGCGGCCCAGCTGCGGTTCGCGGTCGATCCGGGCGTACGCGCGGCGATGGTCGCGATGGCACCGGACCTCGACCGGATCACCGCCGAGCGGATCCGCGACGAGTTCACCAAGCTGCTCAGCGGCGCCGACCCGGTGACCGGCCTGCGCCTGCTGGTCGACACCGGGCTCGCCGACCGGTTCATGCCGGAGCTGTCCGGGCTCAAGCTGGAGATCGACGAGCACGCCCAGCACAAGGACGTCTACGAGCACACGTTGATCGTGGTCGCCAACGCCGTGCGCCTGGAGGGCGACGACGGGCCCGACTTCGTGCTCCGGATGGCCGCGCTGATGCATGACGTCGGCAAGCCGGCGACCAAGGCGGTCTCCCCGGACGGCCGGGTCAGCTTCCACCACCACGAGGTGGTCGGCGCGCGGATGACCAAGCAGCGGATGAAGGCGATGCGCTACCCGAAGGACGTCACCGCCGACGTCGTCGAGCTGGTCGCGCTGCACCTGCGGTTCTACGGCTACGGCCGGGGCGAGTGGACCGACTCCGCCGTGCGCCGCTACGTCACCGACGCCGGGCCCCTGCTGTCCCGGCTGCACAAGCTCACCCGCTCGGACGTGACCACCCGCAACCGGCGCAAGGCGGCGCAGCTGGCCGCCGACTACGACGCGCTGGAGGTGCGGATAGCCCGGATCGCGGCCGAGGAGGACCTGGCCCGGGTGCGGCCGGACCTCGACGGCAACGCGATCATGGAACTGCTCGGCGTGCCGCCCGGGCCGGTCGTCGGCCGGGCCTGGCGCCACCTCAAGGAGCTGCGGCTCGAGCACGGCCCGCTGGACCGGGACCAGGCCGAGGCCGAGCTGCTGCGCTGGGCGCGCAAGGAAGGCATCGTCGACCCCGAATGACACGGGAGGCCCGTGGTCGCTACGGTCACGGGCATGCAGCGCGCCGTCACGGTGTCGTACCGGGTGCCGATCGTGACCCTTTCGGTGCTGCTGTTCCTGTTGGTCGCGGCGATCGTGGTGATCCAGGCGGGGCGGGCGGGCCAGCGGGCGGCCGAGCCCTGTCCCGTCGGCGACTGGGACGTGCTCGACTACCGCGAACAGGTGGCGGTCGAGGGCCTGTCGTCCGAGGTGACCTTCCGCGGCGGTGAGGGGACGGTGCTGCGGCTGCGCGCCGACGGCACGGGCGAGACCGACTACGGCGCCCGGACGACCTTCACCGCGTCGGCGCCGGACGGCCGACCGATCCGGCTCGAGGTCGCCGGGCCGGTGCGGTTCCGCTACTCACTCGCCGCGGACGGCCGGTCGATCTCCGTCAGCCCGGCCGGCAACGACGCGACCAGCCAGCTCTTCATCAGCGACACGGCGTACGGGCCGAGGTCGAAGTTCCAGGACCCGACCGGCGCGCGATCGTTCAAGATCGACTGCAGCCCCGTGACGCTCATCCAGGACGACGGTCGGCTGTCGGTGGGTTACCGCCGCCGCTGAACTGTCGTACCCCCGAGGTTGAATGGGTGTCATGCGATGGAGCGTCGTCGACTCACCGATCGGGCCGCTGTCCCTGGCGGCCGACGAGACGGGCGTGTGCGGGCTGCGGTTCGAAGAGGTCGAGGGGGTCGAGTTCGCCCCGCCGGCGGGTGCGCTGGCGGCGGCCGCCGAGCAGCTGTCGGCCTACTTCGCGGGTGACCTCACCGACTTCGACCTACCCCTGTCGGTCCGCCGCGGCTCCGAGTTCGAGCGGGCGGTCTGGCAGCGCATGACGACCATCCCCTACGGCCGCACCGAGACCTACGGCGAGGTGGCCGCGGCGGTCGGCGACCCGGGCGGGGCCCGCGCCGTCGGCGTCGCCTGCAACCGCAACCCGATCGCGGTGATCGTGCCCTGTCACCGCATCGTCGGCGCGGGCGGCAAGCTGGTCGGCTTCGGCGGCGGGCTGCCGCGCAAGAGCTTCCTGCTCGAGCTGGAGGCGCGGGTGGCCTTCCAGCGCGACTGGGCCGTCTCCTGACGCGCCGAGGGCGGCGACCCAGATCGGATCACCGCCCTCGTTCGCGTGGTGCGTGCGTCAGCGCTCGACGTCGCCGCGGATGAACGCCTCGACGGCGTTGTGCGCGTCGTGGTCGGCATACTGCTGCGGCGGCGACTTCATGAAGTAGCTCGACGCCGACAGGATCGGGCCGCCGATGCCCCGGTCGAGGGCGATCTTCGCGGCGCGCAGCGCGTCGATGATGACGCCGGCCGAGTTGGGCGAGTCCCAGACCTCGAGCTTGAGCTCGGCGTTCAGCGGCGTGTCGCCGAACGACCGACCCTCGAGCCGGATGTAGGCCCACTTGCGGTCGTCGAGCCACGGCACGTGGTCCGACGGGCCGATGTGCACGTCGCTCTTGGCCATCTCGTGCGGCACCTGGGACGTCACCGACTGGGTCTTCGAGATCTTCTTCGAGACCAGGCGGGTGCGCTCCAGCATGTTCATGAAGTCCATGTTGCCGCCGAAGTTGAGCTGGTACGTGCGCAGCAGCTCGACACCGCGGTCCTCGAACAGCTTGGCCAGGGCGCGGTGGACGATGGTCGCACCGACCTGGCTCTTGATGTCGTCGCCGACGATCGGCAGGCCGGCGTCGGTGAACTTCTGCGCCCAGACCGGGTCGGACGCGATGAACACCGGCAGGGCGTTGACGAACGCGCAGCCGGCGTCGATCGCGGCCTGCGCGTAGTACTTGTCGGCCTGCTCGGAGCCGACCGGCAGGTACGCGACCACCACGTCGACGCGGGCGTCACGCAGCGCCTGGGCGACGTCGACCGACGGTGCGTCCGACTCTTCGATGATCTCCCGGTAGTACTGCCCGAGACCGTCGAAGGTCGGACCGCGCTGGACGAGGACGCCGGTCGGCGGCACGTCACAGAGCTTGATCGTGTTGTTCTCGCTGGCGACGATCGCCTCCGCGAGGTCCATGCCGACCTTCTTGGCGTCCACGTCGAACGCCGCGACGAACTCCACGTCGGAGACGTGGTAGTCGCCGAAGGTGACGTGCATGAGACCCGGGACGCGGTCGTTGGGGTCGGCGTTCCGGTAGTACTCCACACCCTGGACCAGGGACGAGGCGCAGTTACCCACACCGACGATGGCGACGCGGACGGAGCCCATCGCGTTTGCCTCCTTCTTATTACGGCCGCTCGTCCTGGACGTGCGGGCTGGTTTCTCCTGTGCTGCCGGTGGTTGCACCCTCCGGCGCCTCCCCGGCGCCATTGCGGCCTTCCGGGGAGGGCTGCCGGCCGGAGCGCTCGTTGACGATGAGCTCCTCCAGCCAGCGGACCTCTCGCTCGCAGGCGTCCAAACCATGACGCTGCAGCTCGAGGGTGTACGCGTCGAGGCGCTCGCCCGCGCGGGCGAGCACGTCGCGCATGCTCTCGCGGCGCTCCTCGACCTTGCGGCGGCGGCCTTCGAGGATCCGGAGGCGGGTCGCCTGGTCGGTGCGCGCGAAGAAGGCGAAGTGGATGCCGAACCCGGCATCGTCGTAGGTCTCCGGACCGGCCTGCGCGATCAGGTCGGCGAACCGTTCCTTGCCCTCCGCCGTGATCTTGTAGACCACCCGGCCCCGCTTGCTCGTCAGTGCGGGAACCTCGGGTGTGGTCGGCGGTGTCGAGCCGGCCTCGGTGATGTAGCCGGCCGACTGGAGGCGGCGCAGCGTCGGGTAGAGCGAGCCGTAGCTGATCGCGGCACGGATCGACCCGAGCTTCGCGGCGAGCTCCTTGCGCAGCTCGTACCCGTGCATCGGCGACTCGTGGAGGAGCCCGAGGATCGCGAACTCGAGCAACACCGACCTCCTTCATTCCCGCCGATGTATCGGCGCGATACATCGCTCCGCCCACGGTAAAACACCGGGAGGTCGCGCGCAAACCCTCCAATTTGCGCCCGGGGAATCACGCTCCGTAGCGGTTGTCGCTCTTGTCGTCTTGACCGCGTACCCTCTTCCGCATGCGCACGCAGCGCCAGGTCGTCGACTACTCGCTACAGAAGCGAGCGGTCCTGCGTGACGTCTATTCCGGCCGCGTCGGGACCTACGAGGTCTGCGATGCCTCGCCCTACCTGAAGAGCGCCGCTCGCTTCCACGGCGAGCCCACGGAGGAGCGCTGTCCGATTTGTCGGCGCGAAAACCTCACGCACGTCCACTACATTTACGGCGATGAGCTCAAGCAGTCGGCGGGACAAGCACGCACGCTGGCAGAGCTGCCGGTGCTCGCGATGACTCTCCGTGAGTTCCAGGTCTACGTGGTGGAGGTCTGCGCGGGCTGCTCCTGGAACCACCTCGTGGAGCAGTATCTGCTCGGTCGCGACGGGCTCGCGGCCAGCGAGGCGCCGGCTAGCGCGCGAAGGAGAGAGGCGCGACGGTGACAACGATTCGCCCCCCGGACGCTACGTCTTTGAGGGAAGGGCGAATCGTTAACCGGATAAGTCCGGTTTTTTCAGATATGTCGGTGGCGGACCGACCGAACCGGATGACCGCACGACGTGGTCCAACTCACGGCAACCCGGTGGCAGCGCGGACGCGCACCACCGCGACCGGCAGGGTGTGACGAATGAACCCGTACGACGACTCCAGTTCTGCGCGCGGCCACGCCCGTCCCACGGGCAACAGTGGTAACAGCGGACGAGGGTCAGGCGACGACGGCCACTGGCAGAGTGGCGACGGTCTGGGCGGCTGGTCCGGCGGAGGGCAGACCCCCGCGGCCCGTGGCTCGGCCTCGGGCGGGCGGGCGTCGGTTCCGCGCGCCTCGGCCTCCGTCCCGTCCTCCCCGGCCGGTTCGGCCGCCGTGCCACCGACGTCGGGGGGTCGGGCGACCGTCGGTCGCGCCTCCGCCTCGGTGCCGGGTGCGTCGTCCGCGGGTCGCGCCTCGGTGGGCAGTGCCTCCGTCGGCAGCGCCTCGGTCGGCAGCGCGTCGGTCGGCAGCGCGTCGGTCGGTGGCCGGGCGCGGGTCGGCCGCGCCTCGGTGTCCGGCCCGGGTGGGCCCGGCGGCACCGGTCCCGGCGGTCCGGGTGGCCCCGGGGGTCCGGGCTCTCCCGGCGGGCGGGGTCGCGGCAAGCGGCCGGTCAGCCGCCGCCGCAAGATGATCAACTGGGCCATCGCGGGCTTCGCGGTGCTGGTCATCCTGGCCGGCGCCGGTCTGGTGGGCGGCACGTACTACACCACCAACGTCGTCGTGCCAGAGAAGATCAACTTGCCGCTGGCGAGCACGATCTACGCCGCCGACGGCAAGACCCAGATCGCGAAGCTGGGCGAGGTCAACCGCACGTTCGTCTCGATCAAACAGATCCCGCTGTACGTGCAGCACGCGGTGGCGTCGGCCGAGGACCGCAAGTTCTACGAGCACGACGGTGTCGACTACGTCGGCATCGCGCGCGCCGCGTGGAACAACTTCACCGGCGGCGAGCGGCAGGGCGCCTCGACGATCACGCAGCAGTACGCGCGTAACGCCATCGACGGCCTGGAGGGCGCGACCTACGCCCGTAAGGTGCGCGAGGCGGTCATGGCGTCGAAGCTCAACGACGAGTACGGCAAAGACCAGATCATGGAGATGTACCTCAACACGATCTACTTCGGTCGGGGTGCATACGGCATCGAGGCCGCGGCGTACGCGTACTTCAAGAAGACGGTGAGCAAGCTGACGCCGGCCGAGGGCGCGGTGCTGGCCGCCGTGATCAAGCAGCCGCAGCCGTCGCCGAGCCACAAGGGCTACGACCCGGGCTACAACCCCGAGGCGGCGAAGGAGCGGTGGGGCTACGTCCTCGAAGGCATGGTGGAGAAGACGTGGCTTCCCGCCAACCAGAAGCCGACGGAATATCCCAAGGTCCAGCCGCTGCCCAAGGAAGGTGCCTGCTTCACCGACTGCGGCGTCAACACCCCGCTGGGCAACGTGATCAACTACGTCCGCGACGAGATGATCAAGATGGGCATCCCGGGCTGCGACGCAGAGAACTGCGCGCAACTGATCAAGGATGGTGGCTTCAAGATCAGGACCACCATCAACAACAAGATGCAGACAGCCATGGAAGCCGCCATCTGGCGCAAGCTCAAGGGCTCGGAGCTCTATGGCCAGCCCAAGAACCTGATGGCGGCGGGCGTCGCGGTCGATCCGAAGACGGGCCGGGTGCTCGCCTACTTCGGCGGTGACAACGGCACGGGTCACGACTTCGCCGGCAAGAACATCGAGGGCGGTGCGCTCACCGGCGGGCACGCGCCCGGTTCGTCGTTCAAGATCTACACGCTGGCGGCCGCGCTCAACGACAACATCTCGCTCGACTCCAGGTGGGACGCGACCGACTACCAGGTGCCCAACACCGAGATCAAGGTCATCAACGCGGGCCGCAAGCCCGCGTGCGCGAAGAGTTGCACCCTGCGCGAGTCGACCGTCAAGTCGTACAACGTGCCCTTCTACCACATCGCCGACAAGATCGGCGCTGACAAGGTGATCGACATGGCCCGCCGAGCCGGCGTCACCACGATGTGGACGAACAACCCGGTCAAGCCGTACGACCTGAACAGCAGGAGCACCAAGATCGGTAGGAGCGACCCGTTCTACTACGTCGTCGGCTACGGCGCATACCCGATCACCGTGCTCGACCATGCCAACGGCCTGGCGACGCTCGCCAACCGCGGCATGTACAACAAGGCGCACTTCGTGATCTCGGTCGAGCAGAAGAACTCCGAGGGCGTGTGGAAGAAGGTCGGCGGCGAGAAGCTGAACCCCACGCAGACCATCCGCCCAGCGGTCGCCGACGACGTCAACGACGTGCTGCAGGAGATCTCCGGCGGGCTCGACCACAACCGGCCGGCGACCGGCAAGACCGGCACCTGGGAGCTCAACGAGAAGAGCTCGGACAACGCGCACGCCTGGATGCTCGGCGCCACGCCGAGCCTCGCCACCGCCATCTGGGTCGGCAACAAGGGCAAGGAAGAGGCGATCCGGGACAAGAACGGCGACAAGATCCAGGGCGCCAGCCTGCCGAAGGACATCTGGGCACGGTTCATGAACGCCGCCCTCGGAGACAGCGACGTCCAGAAGTTCCCGCCGGGCACGCACATCGGCGACGCGGACGCGGGCAACGGCACCAAGCAGCAGGAGCAGCCGCTCTGCTTCCCGGGTGAGGACTGCAACCTCCCCGGCTTCCCCGGCGGCAACGCGGGTGGCAACGGCGGGAACAACGGCGGCGGCGGCAACGGCAACGGTGGTCCCGGCCGCAACAACACTGGGATTATCCAGCAGAATCCGGACACCGTCTTACCACCACCAAACAATTAGCGGATTGGTCTCGACCCGGAGCCTGAGCGGCCCGGTCCCTCGGCGGATCGCCGCCGCGGGGACGGCCCGCTCGGGCTCCGGTTTGGTATCCGCGTGCCACCCGATCCGACAAAATCGGCGCTCCGGATGGGGCACACCGGGCGGCATGCGGAAAGATGCGTCTTCGTGGGTGCAAACCTGATGCGCGACGACGCCGGACCGGTCGACCAGCCGTCGCGTTCCGACGGGTTCGTCCGCGGCCTCTCCGAGGTGATCGGTGGGCCCGTTGGCGAGCACGCCGTCGACCGGGCGGGCGGCGCGCGTTCGGGCGGCGGCTTCTGGACCGCCTCCCGCATCGTGCTGGCCCTGGTCTGCCTGACCCTGGCGCTGCACTGGGTGCAGAAGTCACCGTGTCAGGACGGAGCGTGGCAGGACCACCGGCAGTACACCCGGTTCTGCTACACGGACGTCCTCGCGCTCTACTACGCGGAGGGCCTCGACCAGGGCAAGGTTCCCTACGCCGACCATCCGGTCGAGTACCCGGTGCTGACCGGCGCGTTCATGGGCGCACTCGGCCTGCCTGTGCACGAGCTCGGCAAGGACAGCCCGGGCGTCAACCAGGGCCAGTGGTTCTACAACCTCAACGCCCTGGTGCTCGGCGCGATCGCGGTCGGTGCGGTCGGTGCGCTGCTGGCCCTGCGGAAGCGCCGACCATGGGACGCGGCGATGTTCGCCCTGTCCCCCGCGCTGCTGGTGACCGCGACCGTCAACTGGGACCTGCTGGCGATCGGGCTCGCGGTCTTCGGCATGCTCGCCTGGGCCCGACACAGACCGATCGCGGCCGGCTTCCTGCTCGGCCTCGGCTGCGCGGCGAAGCTCTGGCCGCTGTTCATCCTCGGACCGATCCTGGTGCTCGCGTTCCGCACCAAACGCTGGCGAGCCGCCGTGATCACGCTCCTCACCAGCGTCGTCACGGTGCTGATCGTCAACATCCCGGTCGCGATCGCGTGGACCGACAGCTGGAAGCGCTTCTTCGACCTCAACAGCACCCGGCCGATCGACTGGGGCACGTTCTGGTACATCGGCCGCTACCTGGACAACAAGTGGTCCCCGAACTCGGGGGGCCCGTTCCAGTGGCTGAGCGACCACGTCTCGACGCTCAACCTACTGACGTACCTCCTGTTCGGCCTCGCCTGCCTCGCCATCGCCGCGCTGGGCGTCTACGCGCCGCGCCGGCCCCGCCTGGCGTCGCTTGCCTTCCTGGTCGTCGCGGCGTTCCTGATCTTCAGCAAGGTCTGGTCGCAGCAGTACGTGCTGTGGCTGCTCCCGCTGGCCGTGCTCGCCCGCCCACGCTGGGGTGCGTTCCTGGCCTGGCAGCTCGCGGAGGTCGCGTACTTCCTGGCCTTCTACGGTGAGCTGCTCGGCGCCTCGGGCAAGCAGGTCTTCCCGGAGGGCGTGTTCGTCCTGGCCGCGACGCTGCGCCTGGCCGGCGTGGTGGCGATGTGCTACTTCGTGGTCCGCGACATCCTGCGGCCGGAGCTCGACCCGGTCCGCGCAACCTACGCGGACGACCCGGACGGCGGCGACTTCGACGGTGCGCCTGATCCGGAGCCCCGCGAACTGCTGCCCGACCCGGTGCCCGTGCGGGCCTGACCACTCGTGGCGGGCGGCAGCGGGTTCGCGCTGCCGCCCTGCCGGGAGCCCCTGCCGGCGAGCCCGGCCCATGCTGGAGCCCGGCCCTGCCCGGGTGCCTGGCCCTTGCCCGGGTGCCTGGCCCTTGCCCGGGCGCCTGGCCCTTGCCGGAGGCCTGGGCCCTCCCCGGAGCCTGGGCCTTGCCCGGAGCCCAGCCCGGCCCGTGCCCGAGCCCGGCCCGTGCCCGAGCCCTTGCCCGGGCGGGTCAGAGTCCGTAGACCACCGCTTGGCCGACGTCCTGGCGGGTGATGCCCAGCGAGTCGACCGGCAGGTCGATGGCGGTCTGCAGCGGGGAGCCAGACTGGATCTGGTCGCGGACCACGATCACGTTGCGCACGCCGAGCTGGCGCAGGTAGTTGATGCTCGCCTGGTCCGGGAACGTCGCGGTGGCCTGACGAACCTCGTCGAGCTTCTGCGGCACGAAGCCGCTGCCGCCGTTGACGATGTCCTGGAACTTCGTCGTCGACCAGAGCATCACGTTCTCGTCGTGCAACTGGTCGCTGGGCAACACCAGGAGCGGACCTTCGACGGTACGCATCGCGGCGGGCTGGGCCGGGACGATCGGGTGCGGAGTGGTGTTGATGCCCTCGACCATGACCAGCGCCAGCGGGATCAGCGTAGCCAGGCGCAGCCATGGGCTGGGCCACGGCGGGATCCGGTTGGCGGAGATGTCCTTGACCCGCTCGACGAACGCGCACACCGCGCCGGCGGCCAGGATGCCGAGCATGAGCGTGATCCAGAGCATCAGTCGGCCGGGCGTACGGATGCCGTCCCAGCCGGGTGCGTGCTCGAGCAGGGGTAGGTAGGTGTAGCGGCCGTCCAGGAACTCACTGCCCATCGCGAGGACCGTCGTGACGGCGATGCCGAGCAGGAGCAGCACGCGCTGACGGATGGTCCAGATGCTGAAGAACAGGCCGGCCAGGGCGAGACCGATCAGCGTGAAGCCCGGCAAGAGCGTCATTTCGGGCGGCCAGGCGAGGGAGTCGCGTAGCGGCTCGTGCAGCCCACCCCACAACCAGGACTCGGGCGGCGCGGTGAAGAAACCCCGCAGCGGCGGCGAGTAGAGGTCGATCTCCTCGATCCCGCGCCTGGCGTTCGGGTGGTCCGCGGCGACCTCGAAGTAGGGGATGGAGAGCAAGCCGCCGATGGCCGCGAAGACCGCCGCACCACCGAGGTCGGCGAAGAAGAGCTTGCGCCCGAACGGCCGGCGCACGGCCCAGACCCAGATGCGCTGGATCCGCCACGCGACGATCGCACCGACGCATAGCAGGGCCAGCACGTACGCGAAGACGAGCCCGATGCCGAACCCGAGGCTGAGCTGCCACGCGGCGACCAACCACCCGACCAACGCCCAACCGGCATGCCGGCGTTCGGGCCGGTAGCCGCGCCGGAACGAGTAGCCGTGCCCGCGCGCCAGCATCGCAAGCGCGAGCGGGATGCCGCCGTTGGAGATGATGTGCAGGTGCCCGGCCTGGGCGAGCAGCCAGGGCGCGAACGTGTAGCCGGCCGCCGCGACCGCGCTGCCGGTGCGCCCGCCGCCGAGCTGCCGCACGAGCACGTAGGCCCCGAACACGGCGAGCGCGTGCGCGAGCACGAACACGATGTTGTACCGCACGACCGCCGCGACGGGCCCCTCACCGATCATGCCGAGGGGTGCGTAGCCGAGCAGCGAGTCCGAGAAGGCGAAGCTCCACAGCTCCGGGAAGAACGCGTTGGAGTGCCAGATCCGGCCGGGGTCGGTCAGCAGGCTGTGCCCGGACCAGGCCATCTGCCAGGCTTGCAGGGTCGGGTCCCAGACGTCCTGCGCGATCGTGTGCCGCGGGTAGCGCAACGTCGGCCACGTCATCACCACCGCGGCGCCGATGGAGACCAGCGCGGCCAGCGTCCACTCGTGACGAATGAACCGCCCAACCCGCCGCCCAACCCGCACGGCAACGTTCGGCGGCGGCTCCGTCCGACCGGCGAACTCGGCCCACAGATCGGGCTCCTTGTCCCCGTCGCCGTCCTTGGTGTCGTCCTTCTCGGCGACTGCGGTGCCCACGGCCGCGCCGGCCTTCTCCGTCTGGCCCTCACCGTCGCCGGCGACGTTGGAGTCGGCCGACGCATCAGCGCGGTCCGCGCCCGCCGTCTTCGCGTCAGCCTTGTCGAGCTCGCCTTCATCGGTGCCGACTGCCTTGTCGGCTGAGGCCGCGGTCGTGCTCGCCGCATCGCCCGCGTCAGCCTGAGTCTTCTCGGTCGACGCCGCGGTACTGGGTTTGGCGAGGTCGCCCTTCTGGCTGCCAGCGGTGACGCCCGCCAACTCGGCTGAAGCAGCGCCAGCCGCGGCCTCACCATCGGCTTCTGCTGCGGCGCCCGCGCCAGCTTCGGCCGGATCGTCGGCGGCGTGCCGGCCGCGCCACTCGGCGTCCTGACCCGTGGCGTCTACTTCGGGCTTGGCCGCGTGGCGACCGCCCCCATCTTCACCGGCCGCGTCGCTGACGCGCTGACTTGCGGCCTGGGCGGCCGTCGCACCGACGGCAGCGGAGTCGGCCGCGGCCGACCGCCGGAAAGACCACCAACGCCGACGGGCCTTCGCCTTGACCGGCGTGGCTTGGGCGCCACCGTCAACCGCCGCGCCAGCTTGGCCATCGGCCGCCCCTGCCGCGGCGGGTGTATCGGTAGCGGCCTCACCAGACGCCGTCACCGGCGTGGCGGCTGCCGGTGCGCCGTCCGGAGTCGCGGCGGTGTCGCCCTCGACATCCCTACTGCGTTGCTGCGGAGCAGCCACCGAAAGATTCGCCTGCTGCTCACGCGGCTCGGCCGAACCGCCGGCGGTGTCGGCCGGTCCGCCGCGTTGCGCTGTAGCCGCGCCCGAGTCGACGAGCGGGCTAGTGCTCTCGTCCGCTTGAGCTGCTGCGTTGCTGCTTGTGGCCGCGCCAATCCCACCCGCGGCGACCAGATCCTCATCGCCATCCCGAGCCGCCGCGCGGGAAATGGAATCGCCACGGCGTGCCCGACTCCGCGCCTTGGGCGCGCCAGCCTTGGCGGCGTTCACCGCTACGCCTGAACCGGGCTGCGTCTCCTCGGCCGCGCCCAGCGCACCGCTGCCCGCGCCGCCGTGCGCTTGGTCCGCCGTGGCAGACGCCTCCCCCGCGTCTCCGGGCGGCGTTGCGTCGGTCGCCTGCTTCCGCGACGCGCGCCGGGACCGGCTGCCGGCCGCCGCGGCTCCGCCAACCGCCGCCGCAGCAGCGGCTGTGCCTGCGACGGTTGCGCCTGCCGCGCTTTCGCCCGCCGCATCCGCGGCGCCTAGGCCTGCGGTGGTAGTGCCTCCGGAGGCACCGCCTGGCGCGGCAACGCCCGCGGCAGTCGCGCCGGCCGCGCCTTCGCGCGCCGCATCCGCGGTGGCTTGGCCTGTGGCGGTGGTGTCTCCTGCGGCACCGCCTCGTGCGCCAACGCCCGCGGCGGTTGCGCCTGCCGTGCTTTCGCGCGCCGCATCCGCGGCGGCTTGACCAGCAGCGCTAGTGCCTGGGGCGGCAACGCCTGGGGCGGTCGCGCCTTTCGCGCTAACCCCTTCCACGCTTGCGCGCGGGGTGCCTTCGGCGGGATGAGCCGCGGCAATCGTTCCTCCGGCGCCAACGCCTGCGCTGGTCACGCCTTGGGCGGCGATGCTTTCGCCATGCGCCGCTCCGCGGTCGCCCGCGGTCGCGGAGTCCTGCGCCGGACCGGCCACCGCCGCTGTGTCGTCAGCCGGACCCACGCCCGAGTCTTGATCAGCACCGACCGAGGCCACGACGGCCGCAGGGTCGACGGAACCACCGCTCTCGTCGTCGGCCGCCCGCTCGCGCGAGTGGCCGTTGGCAGCCCCACCGACTTCGTCGGCGGCACCCCCTGATGGTGCTCTGCTCGGTGCCACGTCCAGCGCGGGGTCGCCCGATTCGGCCACATAGGGCTCGTCGGGCTCCTCCTCGCTGGCGATGGAGGGCCTGCGGGTGGGCTCGGGTCCGGGTGCCGCACGTCGTGCGGACATCGGCGGTTGTTCCGAGTTCATGCCGCTCTTTCTCTCGACCGACCGGAGGCCGGGTCTCGCCGGGCCCTCGCCCACCGAGACACCGTTCAGGGGCTGTCCTGTGCGTCAGGATGGCATTGCGCCGGACCCGATCGGTACACGGCGGCGGCATCCGGACGCCCTGCGGGCATGCCGGGACGCTGCCTGGACCGGGACGGGGCGGGACCCTGACCCAAAAGACACCCCCTAGTGGCGCCTAACGTCACACCTTGCCGCGTAGAAACGCGATGTCGGTCGCTTGGCCGTCGCTCTCGTCGGGTGTTTCCACGATGACGGGTGCGCCGGCCGCGCGTACGACCGCGATGAGCAGCTCGGGGTCGATCATCCCGGAACCTAGGTTGTCGTGTCGATCCCGGCCCGAGTCGAACGGGTCCTTCGAGTCGTTGCAGTGGACCAGGTCGATGCGGCCCGTGATGGCCTTGACCCGGTCGACCAGGCCGAGCAGGTCTTCGCCGCCGGCGTGGGCGTGGCAGGTGTCCAGGCAGAAGCCGACCTCGTAGTCGCCGACCGCATCCCACAGCCGGGCCAGCATGTCGAGCTTGCGGGCGCAGGCGTGGTCGCCGCCGGCGGTGTTCTCGATCAGCACCTGGGTCGCGAAGCCGCCCTGGTCCTGCGCGTACGCGAAGGTCTTGCGCCAGTTGTCGAAGCCGGTGGCCAGCTCGTCGACCGAGCCGACGTGTCCGCCGTGGACGATCACGGCCTTGGCGCCGACGTCGGCGGCGCCGGCCGCGTGGGCCAGCAGCAGCTTGCGGCTCGGAATGCGGATCTTGTTGTTCAGCGTCGCGACATTGATCAGATAGGGCGCGTGGATGTAGATGTCGACCTCGGACGCCTTGAGCGCCTCGGCGTCGGCCCGTGGCTTGGGCGACTTGTAGCCCTGCGGGTCGGTGAGGAAGAACTGCACCGCGTCGGCCTCGCGGGCTGCCGCGGCCGCCAACGGGTCGGTCGAGTCAACGTGAGCTCCGATGCGCATGGGGGCGAGCCTACGTCGCGGGTACGACAACTGCGCACCGGTGCCTGCTTCCGGAATTCCTCGCAAATCGCCCAGCGCCCGCGTCACCGTCGGCGGTACCGCCTCGTTAGCGGGATAGACCAGCCGGAGGGCCGCTGAACCAGCACGAGCCTCGATGGCACCGGCCGACCACGGGAGTTGTGAACGTTGCACGCCATCCGACGCCGTACCGGCGCGTCTGCTGTCGCCGCCTTCTTCATCGCGGCACCGCTGGCCATCGGGGGCGCCGCACTCGCCGCGGAGCCGGCGGAGACCAACAGCCAGGTCGTCTTCACCGGCGACGGGTTGCTAGGGGTGGCCTGCGGTGCCAAGCCGAGCAGCGCCTCGGTGACGGTGCCCGCGGAGAGCACGCTGCGAGTGGTCAACAAGACGGGCCGCAAGGCGAAGCTGCTGCTCGACGGTGCCACCCGCGGTGAGGTCGCGTCCGGTGCCACCGCGGACGTGCTGTTCCACCGCGGCCCGGTCGAGCTCGCCCTCAAGCCGGACTGCGTGCTCGCGGACGAGAAGGCCGTGCGCGTCGAGGTGGTCGCGCCGCCGCCGCCCGCCGCGACCGGCGACGACGAGCCGGCCAACCCGCCGATCGCACCGTTCGGCGGCGGCGGCAACGGAACTGGCAACACTGGCAACACCAACGGGTCGGACGACAACGGTGACGACCAGGCCGCGGGGGGCGACGACGCGCCGGGCCAGGACCGCCAGAACGGCGGCGACAACCCGGCCGCGGCGGCGACACCGGGCGCGGAAGACCCGAACGGCGACCAGGCGAACCCGGACGAACCAGCTGATCCGGACGCTGCGGCGATCGCGGCGGACAGCTTCGTCGACCCCAACGGGGGTACGGGGCTCGACGGCGCGACGACGATCGCCGGCGGAGCGGCGGCCGAGCCGCTGGCCTCGGTCGACCCGGTCAGCGACACCGGCCCGACGGGGCTGCTGGCGCTGATCGCGACAGTCTGCGTCGTTGGCGTGTCAGCTGGGGCAATTAGGGCGATTATCGCTCAACGTGCAAGCCGGACTCGCGCCGCGTAAACTAAATATCAGTCACAAGGCTCCGCGGGGCGCCTGCGTCCAACCTCGTCGGTGTGGTCGTTCCTCCCCAGGTCCCACCCAAAGAATGCGGATTCAAGGCGCTCCGCGGCTCTGCGAAAGGGCCCCTTCTTCACCGAAGGGGCCCTTAGCACGTCCGGACTACCGCGTACGACCCGTACGCAGGCGTTCCGGTATTGTGGTGGGGTTGTCCGCACCAGAAGGGTGTCCGGGCAGCGACGCACGACCTCCTGCCGCGGAAGGACCGCGGCCGCTTAGCCCACAGGAGGTGAGCACGTCTTGCGTCATTACGAAGTCATGGTGATCCTCGACCCCAGTCTCGAGGAGCGCACCGTCGCCCCGTCGCTCGACACGTACCTGAACGTGATTCGGACCGCGGGCGGCTCGGTGGAGAAGCTCGACGTGTGGGGCCGCCGGCGCCTCTCGTTCGAGATCAACAAGAAGGCCGAGGGCATCTACGCCGTCATCGATCTGCAGGCGGAGCCCGCGGCGGTGGCTGAGCTGGACCGTCAGCTGCGACTCAACGAGTCGGTGCTGCGCACCAAGGTCATCCGGCCCGAGACGCGCTGACCGCGCGTCTGTAGGCCAGTCCGAACCAAGCCTCACAAACTCTGTCGTACGGCTCTGGCAGCCTGTACGGCAGTGACTCGATGAGTGCACGAGGAGACGGTCATGGCAGCAGGAGACACCACCATCACGGTCATCGGGAACCTGACCGACGACCCCGAGTTGCGCTTCACTCCGTCTGGCGCGGCGGTCGCCAAGTTCCGCGTGGCTTCGACCCCGCGGATCATGGATCGCCAGACCAACGAGTGGAAAGACGGCGAGCCACTCTTCCTCTCTTGCACCGTGTGGCGGCAGGCGGCCGAGAACGTCGCCGAGTCGCTGCAGCGGGGCTCCCGGGTCATCGTCTCGGGCCGGCTCAAGCAGCGGTCCTACGAGACCCGTGAGGGCGAGAAGCGCACCGTCATCGAGCTCGAGGTCGACGAGATCGGCCCATCGCTGCGCTACGCCACGGCGAAGGTGCAGAAGATGTCCCGCTCTGGCGGCGGTGGTGGCGGCTTCGGCTCCGGTGGCGGCGGCAACCAGGGTGGCGGCGGAGGCAACAACTTCGACGACCCCTGGGCGACGGCCGCGCCGGCAGGCGCCTCCTCTGGCGGTTCGGGCCGGTCGAACAGCTACTCCGACGACGAGCCCCCGTTCTAAATCACCAGGAGCACGAGCAATGGCTAAGGCTGCCGCGCTGCGCAAGCCGAAGAAGAAGGTGAACCCGCTCGACAAGGAGGGGATCACCTACATCGATTACAAGGACACCGCGCTGCTGCGCAAGTTCATCTCCGACCGGGGCAAGATCCGTGCCCGCCGGGTCACGGGTGTGACCTCCCAGCAGCAGCGTCAGATCGCGCGCGCCGTCAAGAACGCGCGCGAGATGGCACTCCTTCCGTACACGACCACCGCCCGCTGAGAGGAGGCACCGACATGAAGGTCATCCTGACCCAGGAGGTGTCCGGTCTCGGCACGCCCGGTGACGTGGTGGATGTCAAGGACGGCTACGGCCGCAACTACCTCCTCCCGCAGGGCTTCGGCATCCGCTGGAGCAAGGGGGCGGAGAAAGAGGTCACCAACATCAAGCGGGCCCGCGGGGCCCGTGAGATCCGGGACCTCGGCCACGCCAACGAGGTGAAGACCCAGCTGGAGGGCCTCAAGGTCACCCTGCAGGTCCGCGCCGGCGACGGCGGCCGCCTGTTCGGCTCGGTCACCCCGACCGAGATCGTCGACGCGGTCAAGGCCGCGGGCGGCCCGTCCCTGGACCGCCGCCGCCTGGAGCTGCCGGGTCACATCAAGTCGACGGGCAGCTACCCGGTCAAGGTCAAGCTGCACCCCGAGGTGACCGCCACCTTCGACGTGAGCGTCAACCGCAGCAAGTAAGCACCACCCACGTAAGGGCGTCGCACCGGCAGGTGCGGCGCCCTTCGTGCGTCTGAGCGGGGCCGCGCGGGCCGTCGTGCCGCGAGGCGGCCGGCCCGCTTGCGGGCGTGGTCCTCCGGGCGCGACGCCCTTCGTGCGTCTGGGCGGGCCGCGGGGGCCGTCGTGCCGCGAGGCGGCGGCCCGCTTGCGGGCGTGGCTGGTCGCGATCGCGGTCCGGCAGGTGCGGCGCCCTTCGTGACCCGGGTGGCGCCGGCTCGTCAGCCGAGCGGTTGGCCCGTGAAGACGCTGTTGAGGACGGCCGCCATGCCGCCGCCGACCACCGCGGCCGCCAGGCCCACGCTGCCCGCGCGCCAGCTGTGTCCTAGCCAGCGCAGGGCGATCGCCGCGATCAGGCTGATCCCGAGCGCTATGCCGAAGTGCGGTATGCCGGAGAGCAGGCCCTCCAGCGCCTGCGCCCGCGGGGAGTCACAGCCGCCGCCGGTCACGTCGCTGACGCAGTCGTCCGGTGAGACGGCCGGCAGGGTCATCAACCAGATACCGAAAGCGAGCACGGGCACGGCGTACCAGGCGGCCGCGTAGAGGACCGCCGCGAGGAAACCGCCGTTGTCGGCCGTGTCGAGCTGTTCGAACTCCTCCTGCTGCCAGCCCATCATGCGGCGCTGCTGCTGCGGCGCCTGCCGGGGCGGTGCGGGGCCCGGTCGGGTCGCCGGTGCCGGCGCCCGCCGCGCGGCGCGGGCCGGCGCACCCCAGCCGGGGTCGGTCGCGTCCAGGGCGGGTGGCATGGCCGCGCGGGCGAGTGCGTCAGCCTCGGGCTTCGATCGGCCGCGGCGCGGGACAACCTCGTCGTAGCCGTCCGGCTCCGGTCGCCGCGGGTCCGGCAGGCCGACCGCCGGCGAGCGCGGCGCCGTCGCCGGCGTCTCCACCCAGCGCGGGTCGTCGCCGGCCAGCCGGTGGCCCGACCAGAAGGCGTCGAACTTCTCGTCGGCCTCGTCGTCGACGCTGCCGACCAGCCGGTCCCACTCGCCGGTCGAGGTGGTGCTGTCGTACTGGCCCGTGTCGGTCATCCGCTCCCAGGAGCCGGTGTCGAGACCGTCATCCCCCGGGCGGTGGCCGGAGTTCCGCCGCCGGCCGCGCTCCTCCGCGCGCCGGCTGTCCGGACCGCCGCCGCCGTCGCCCGCGTCGCGAGCGGCCTCCCATCGGCCCCGCCGCCCGCCGTCCTGGGTCGGGCGGTCGTCGCTGGGACGCCGGTCGTCGGGGCGGTCCGGAGCGGGCTCGATGGGCGCCATCGCCCGGCGGGACCACTCGCCGGTCATGTCCGGGTGCCGCCAACGGTCGGAGTCCGGCTCGCCGGCCCACGAGCCGCGGCGTCCGGGTGCGTCACCGCCCGCGGGCGGGTCACCGTCGTCCCGGCCGCGCCGCCTTTGCGTGGGTACGTCGCCCCGGGCCGCCTCGTCCCGCCAGCTCCGGTCAGGCTCGTCGTCGCGACCGCGCCGCCCGGCGGTGCCGTCGCGCCAGTCCCGCCCGGGTGCCGCTTCCGGGTCGCGTTCGTCGGCCCGCCGGCCGTGGCCGGTCTGCTCGACGTCGTCGCGCCAGCTTCCGTCGCGACCGCGCCGGCCCCGGCTCGCCGGGTCGACCGGAGTCGCTTCTTCGGCCCGGCCGCGGCGGCTCCGGCCCGCCGGCTCGACCGGTGTCTCGTTGCCGGCCCGGCCGCGGCGGCCGCGGTCGACGGGTTCGGTCTCGGCGTGCCTGCTGCCACCGCGCGGGCGCTCCGCGAGCCCTTCGCTCCAGCTGCGGCCGGTGCCGGTCGACTCGATCGGGTCGCGCGCACCGCGCCGCGTGGACGTGTCGAAGGCGTCCGGATCGTCATCCCGCCAGCGGCGTCCGCGGGCCGGTGGGTCGTCGTCGGCCGCGCCTCGGCCGATGCGGGTGCCGGTCGTCTCGGGGTACGTCGTGTCGGACGCCCCCTCCGACCACCCCCGCCGACCGCGGTCGGCCGCGTCGCTGTCGCCGTGCCGGGCGCGGCGCCTGGTCTGCCCTGGCTCGCCGGATCCGGAGTCGGCGTCCTCGGCATGCCGGCGCGGCCGCCCCCGCAGCGGCACCTGGATCGAGCCGGTGTCGCTGTGGCGGGCGCCCAGCTCGGGCAGCTCGGTCTCCGTCTGCTCGCTCCGCCAACTCCCGGCACCCGCCTCGGATTCGGCGTGCCGGCGCCGGCGGCCCCGGCTGACCGGCTCACCATCGGCGGGCGCGTCGCCGCGCGCGCGTCGGCCGCGGGTCGGCGTCTCGGATGCGGACGCTGAGTAACCGATGCTCGGCAGCGACATGTCCGTTGCCTCGTCGCGCCAGCTTCCGCGGCCGGTGTCGCCGCCCGCGTCGTCGACCCGGCGCCGACCGCGGCTGACGGGCTCGCTGTCCGCCGCCGCGCGCCGCCGCCGGCCGCCGCTGGTCAGCTCGGGGTCGTCGGTGCCGCCGGACCAACGGCCGGCCCGGGAGTCGGCGACATCGTCGCTCCTGCGGCGTCCGCCGCTGGACAGCTCGACGTCGCCGTCGAGGTCACGCGGGGTCCGTCGGCGTCTGCCGTTGGTGACGGCGGGGTCGTCGTCGAGGTCACGCGGGCTGCGTCGGCGTCCGCCGTTGGTGACGGCGGGGTCGTCGTCGAGGTCGCGCGCGCCCCGTCGGCGTCCGCCGCTGGTCACGGCCGGGTCGTCGTCGGCGAAGTCGCGGTAGTCGTCGGCCGCCCGCCGCCGGCGGCCGCCGCTGGTCGTCTCGGGGTCGTCGGTGCCGGTGGACCAGCGACCAGCGCGTGAGTCGCTCGCGTCCGGCCGCCGTCGCTGACCGCTCGACAGCTCGATGTCGTCGTCGAGTGCCCGGCGACGCCGTCCACCGGCGGAGAGTTCCGTGGACGTGTCGCTCCAGTCGCGCCCGGCGCGGGAGTCGGCGGCGTCGCGCCGCCGTCGGCCACCGCTGGACAGCTCGATGTCGTCGTCGACCGACCGATCGGTGCGGGAGTCGGCGACGTCCCGCCGGCGTCGCCCGTCGCTGGGCATCTCGATCTCGTCGTCATCAGCGCGCCTGCGGCGGCGGCCGCCATTGGTCGACTCGACGTCGTCGGCGGCGGCACGCGAGTCGGAGATGTCGCGACGACGTCGCCCGCCACTGGTGAACTCGGCCTCTTCGGGCCAACCGCGTCCGGAGCGCGAGTCGGAGACGTCGCGCCGGCGCCGGCCGCCGCTCGAGAGCTCGATCTCGTCGTCGGCCTCGTCGCGACCGCGTCGGGCACGGGACGGCGGTTGCTCGTCGTGCGTCCGGCGCCGGCCACCGCCGGTCGGCACGATCACCATGTCGCCGTCGTCGCCGGGACCGTCGTCGAAGAGGCCCTTGGGCAGCTTGAACGACGCGGTGTCCTCGAGCTGGGTGATGGCCGCCAGCTCGCTGCCGGACGCGCCCAACGGGTCCCACTGCGACACGGCGTCGGGGTCGGGCGCGGCCGCCGTCGGGCGGACGCGGCGGCTGCCGGTGCGGCGCGGCCGGTCGTCCGATGGGTCCGCAGGAGCCTTGTCGTCCTCGGCCAGGTGTTCGTCGAGCTGCTGCAGCCGTCGGTCGATGGCCTCGTCGGACGAGCGGGATCTCGGCAACGTCACCGGAGTGTCGTCACCGCGCGCCCAATCCCGATAGTCCACGGCTCGAGCGTGACCTTCCTGTATCGGATCGCATTCGTCCGGGTCGTCAAAGACAAGCTACGGACGCGTAGATGGTAGTCGACCGAGCGAGTGGTGGCTGGTCCTGGAGGGCGCATATTTCTTTCGTCCACATATTGGGGACCAAGGATCCGCACGTCAGAAGCCTGCCGGGCCGGGGTTCACAGTGGTCGTACACAAGCTGTGCACAGGTCTCCACACACCCTCTGGCCTGCTTTCCACAGGTTGTCCAAAGGTTCGTCCACGTCCCTCTTTGCCCCGGCGACCGGCGGGCTCATATGGTTGCCGTTCGGTTCGGGGCGGAACTGACGCGGCATCCCCCAGTCGTGTCGGGGGAAAACCGATCATGTTTCGGTTATAGTACAACCGTACGAGAGGGGGCTCCGTGTCGATCACCGACGACGTGCGCGGTGGCCGCCCGTCCGGCCCGCCGCAGGATGCCCCGCCTCCACAGCAGCGCGAAGGCGGCTACGACAAGACGCCTCCGCAGGACGTCGCGGCCGAGCAGAGCGTCCTGGGCGGCATGCTGCTCTCCAAGGACGCGATCGCCGACGTCGTCGAGATTCTCAAGACCGGCGACTTCTACCGGCCGATCCACGCGACCGTCTTCGACGCGATCCTCGACCTCTACGGCCGCGGTGAGCCCGCCGACGGCGTGACCGTGGCCGCGTCGCTGGCCGACTCCGGCGACCTGATGCGCATCGGCGGCGCGCCCTACCTGCAGACGCTGATGGCCAGCGTGCCGACCGCGGCCAACGCCGGCTACTACGCGCGGATCGTCGCTGAGCGCGCGGTGCTGCGCCGCCTGGTCGAGGCCGGCACCAAGATCGTCCAGCTCGGCTACGGCTCCGCCTCCGGCGGCGGGCGCGACGTCGACGACGTGGTCGACCTGGCCCAGCAGGCGATCTACGACGTCACCGAGAAGCGGGTCAGCGAAGACTTCGCGATCCTCGCCGACATGCTGCAGCCGACCCTCGACGAGATCGAGGCGGTCGGCGCGCAGGGCGGCGTGATGACCGGCG
>NZ_JBFAIU010000034.1:0-36341 GCF_040654855.1 Asanoa sp. NPDC050611 | reverse complement strand
GCTTCACCGCGGGCCGGCGGTCGTCTTCGTCCGGCCCAAGATTGTTTACATTGCGGGGGTTTTGACGAATCGGCCCTGTCCCGTACTGTGCGCGAGTGCCCCTCATGTTCCTCGACCTGGACAACACCGTTCTGGACCGGACGGGCGCCTTCCGCACCTGGGCCGAGAGATTCCTGGACGGGATCGGGGCACCCTCTCCTGACCTCGACTGGTTGATGTCCGTCGACGCCGACGGCCTCACCGACCGGTGGGACGTCGCCGACGCGATCCGCGACCGCTACCGGCTGAGCACCTCGTCCGTCGACCTCGTCGACGAGATGCGCGAGGGCGTCGTCGCCAACAGCAGGCTCGACCCGCTGGTCGCCTGCGCGCTGCGGATCGCCGACGATGCCGGCTGGGTGCCCGTGCTGGTCACCAACGGGGCCACCCGGACCGAAGACACCACGATCCGGCGTACGGGCCTCGACCGCTACGTCGCCGACTGGGTGATCTCCGAGGAGGTCGGGGTCAGCAAGCCGAACCCGCGGATCTTCGCGCTGGCCGCGGAACGCGTCCGGATGCGGATGCGCGGCGCGTGGGTGATCGGCGACAGCCCGGAGACCGACATCGGCGCCGCGGCCGAGATGGGCCTGCCCAGCGTCTGGCTGCACCGGGGCCGGCGGTGGATGGAGTCGCGCTTCGAGCCGACGGCGACGGCCGGGGGGATCATCCCCGGGATCGCCGCGGTGCTGGCGGGATAATTCGCTTGCGCGCGGTTTCCTGCTGGGGAACACTCGCGCTCTAGGTTTTGGGACCAGACCGCGGCCGCACCTGACCCGTGCCGCCGCCGGTCGTCGAGATGGAAGGGGTGAGTTCTGTGGCTGTCGCCGTCGCGCGCTTCTCGCCGCCCTCTTCTTCCTTCTCGACTCAGGAGTTCCTCCAGTGCGTGAGCACGATTTCGACCCGGCCCCACGCGGCCGTTCCGGCAAGCGTCGTTTCGACGACGACGACCCGCAGTTCCTGAAGCGCGCCCGACACCGCACCCCGGTCGCGTTCGACACCAACGCCGACGTCGACAGGCCCGATACCGGTGACGCCTGGTCGTCCTGGGACTCGGCCATGCACGGCCCCGCGCCGCGCCCGTCATGGGTGGTCACCGAGCTGGCCGCCGTCGACACGGAGCTGGGCATCCTCAAGACCGGCAAGGAGGCCGACGTCTTCCTGGTCCGGCGGGGGATCCCGGACACCGCGCGCAGCTGCATCCTGGCCGCGAAGCGCTACCGCGACCCGGACCACCGGATGTTCCACCGCGACGCCGGCTACCTCGAAGGCCGCCGGGTCCGGCGGTCACGCGAGATGCGGGCGATGACCGGCCGCACGTCCTTCGGGCGGGAGCTGATCGCGGGCCAGTGGGCGGCGGCCGAGTTCGCGGCGCTGTGCCGCCTGTGGGAGGTCGCCACGTCGTACGGCACGATCACGGTGCCGTACCCGGTGCAGCTCCTGGGCACGGAACTGATGCTGGAGTTCGTCGGCGACGCCGAGGAAGGCCTGGCGGCGCCGCGGCTGGCACAGCTGCGGCCGGACCCGGTGGAGCTGAAGTCGCTGTGGGACCAGCTGATGGACGCGCTGATGGTGCTGGCCCGGGCGGGCCTGGCGCACGGCGACCTGTCGCCGTACAACCTGCTGGTCCACGACGGCCGCCTGGTGGTGATCGACCTGCCGCAGGTGGTCGACGTGATCGCGAACCCGAACGGCCCGGCACTGCTGGCCCGCGACGTCCGCAACGTGACGTCCTGGTTCGCGGCCCGGGGCCTGCTCCAGGACCACGACGAGATCACCCGCCGCCTCCTCGACGAAGCCGGCGTCCGCTGACCGCCGACCCGGGCCGCTCCTGCCGGGGGAGCGGCCCGCGCGGCGGTCAGTCGGACCCGCGCTCGAGCAGGTCGGCCGCTTCGTCGACGGTGTTCGCGAAGGCGACGGGCGCGATCCTTGCGACGCCGAGATCCGCCGGCTCCGGGTGCGTCGGCCGGTGGAAGCTGACCATCAGCACGAGATCGCCGTCGAGGTAGGCCGGCGGGCGCGAGGTTGTCGGTCGCCAGATCGTACGTACCCGAGAGATCGAAATTGGTTCTTCGTGGTGGCAGGATGTCGCGCAGAGCTGGTTCGGTCGTCGTTCGTCGCTGGAGGCATGCCATGACGGTTGTCGCGGATCTGGTCACCGCTCTCGGGTCCGGTGCGGTGCGGGTGGTCGACCTGACCAACAAGCTGTCGGCGTCGACGCCGACGTTGCGGTTGCCCGAGCCGTTCGCCAATCTGATCGATTTCAGCCTCGAGCAGGTCAGCGCGTACGACGCTCCCGGACCCTTCTGGAAGCACCACAACATCCGGACCGGGGAGCACATCGGTACGCACCTCGACGCCCCCGTGCACTGGGTTACCGGGCGCGAGGGGCATGACGTCTCGCAGATCCCGCCGCAGCGGCTGGTCGGCCCTGCGGCCGTGATGGACTTCAGCGCCGAGGCCGCGGCCGACCCCGACTTCCTGCTCGAGATCGACCACGTCAAGGGCTGGATCGCCGCGCACGGTGAGCTGGCCGAGGGCACCTGGCTGCTCTACCGCACCGGGTGGGACCAGTACGCCGACGACCAGGAGCGGTTCCTCAACGCCGACGAGACCGGTTCGCACACGCCCGGCATCTCCGCCGCCTGTGCCGAGTGGCTGGCCACCAACACGCCCATCTCGGGGTTCGGGGTCGAGACGGTCGGCATCGACGCGGGCAATGCCGGTGGGTTCGACCCGCCGTTCCCGGCGCACTTCCACCTGCTGGGCAACGACAAGTACGGCATCACCTCCCTGCAGAACCTCCAGGCTCTGCCGCCCACGGGCGCCCTGCTCGTCGTCGCGCCGCTGCCGATCGTCGGTGGGACCGGCAGCCCGACCCGCGTGCTGGCGCTCGTGGACGGCCGGTAGTGCCGACCGTCGCCGACGCGGTCGGCCGCACGCTGGCCGCGCTCGGCGTCGGGCACGCCTTCGGCGTCGTCGGCAGTGGCAACTTCCAGGTGACCAACGCGCTGCGGGCGGGCGGCGTCCCGTTCACGGCGACCCGGCACGAGGCCGGCGCGGCGACGATGGCGGACGCGTACGCACGGATGTCGGGCTCGGTCGCGGTCCTGTCCGTGCATCAAGGGTGCGGGCTCACCAACGCGGCGACCGGGATCTGCGAGGCGGCGAAGAGCCGGACGCCGCTGCTGGTGCTGGCCGCGGAGGCGACCGGCGCGACGTCGAACTTCGCGATGGACCAGCCGGGTTTCGCCCGCAGCGTCGGCGCCGTCGCCGAGCGGGTCCACAGTGGTCCGTTCGCGGTGGCGGACACGGTGCGGGCCTGGCAGACGGCGCGCGACGACCGCCGGACCGTGGTGCTGAACCTGCCGCTGGACGTGCAGGGGCTCGCGGTCGACGGCGCTCTCGCGGCTCCTGGGCCGCCGCCTCCGCCCGCCATTCCCGCGGCCGCCGCCGTGGCCGAGCTGGCCGCGCTGTTCCGGTCGGCCGCGCGCCCGGTCATCGTCGCGGGCCGCGGCGCCCGCCACGCCGGCCCGGCACTGCGCCGCCTGGGCGAGGCGACCGGATCGCTGCTCGCCACGTCGGCGGTGGCGAACGGCCTGTTCCACGGCGACCCGTACGCCCTCGGCATCTCCGGCGGTTTCGCCTCACCCACCACGGCCCGGCTGATCTCCGAGGCCGACCTGATCGTCGGCTTCGGCTGCGCCCTCAACATGTGGACGATGCGCCACGGCCGCCTGATCGGGCCGGACGCGAAGGTGGCCCAGGTCGACGTCGACGGCGCCGCGCTGGGCCTGCACCGCCCGGTGCACCTGGGCGTCGTCGGCGACAGCGCGGCCACCGCGGACGCCCTGCTCACGTCCCTCGGCGGCGAGCGACCGGGCTACCGCACCCCGGAGGTCGCGGAGGCGATCGCCACGCGGGCCCGCTGGAACGACGAGCCGATCGAGGACCTGTCGACCGACGGCCGGATCGATCCACGCATCCTGAGCCGCGACCTGGACAAGCTGCTCCCACCGGAGCGCGTCGTGGCGATCGACTCGGGCAACTTCATGGGCTACCCGAGCGCCTACCTGCGGGTGCCGGACGAGTACGGCTTCTGCTTCACCCAGGCCTTCCAGTCGATCGGCCTGGGCCTGTCGACCGCGATCGGCGCGGCCCTGGCCCGCCGGGACCGCTTCCCGGTGCTGGCGGCGGGCGACGGCGGCTTCCTGATGTCGATCGCGGAGCTGGAAACCGCCGTTCGCCTGGGCCTGCCACTGCTTTGCGTGATCTACAACGACGCGGCCTACGGGGCGGAGATCCACCACTTCGGCCCGGAGGCCGACCTGGCCACGGTGGTCTTCCCGGACACGGACATCGCCGCCCTGGCGAAGGGCTTCGGCGCGGAGGGCCTGACCGTCCGCCAGCCGTCCGACCTGCACGGCGTCACCCGCTGGCTGGAGTCGAACCCGAGCACCCCACTGGTCGTGGACGCGAAGATCGTCTCCGACGGCGGCTCCTGGTGGCTCGCGGAGGCGTTCAAAGGCCACTGATCCCCGGGTCCGATCGTTCAATTCGGTTGCGGGCCCGCTTGCGCTTGGCTTTGATCGGCATCCATGACAGCCGTCGATGCGCTCACCCGGCCGGACCGCTATCCGCGCTCGTCTCGGTACGACCCGGTCTGGCTGCTCGACCTGGACATGGGGCCCAATCCGCTGTGGCTGCTGGAGGACCTGGCCCAGGACCTCGACCTGCACTCGGGCATGAAGGTCCTCGACCTGGGCTCCGGCCGAGGGGCGACATCGGTCTTCCTGGCCCGTGAGTACGGCGTTGACGTGGTGGCGGCCGACCTGTGGATCGGGCCGGACGAAGCGGCGGCCGTGTTCGCCGAAGCCGGTGTGGCCGATCGGGTGACCGCCGTGCGGGCCGAGGCGCACGCACTGCCGTTTGCCCAGGACAGCTTCGACGCGATCGTGAGCATCGACGCGTTCGAGTATTTCGGCACGGCCGACAGCTATCTGCCTTATCTCGCGTGCTTCGTGCGGCCGGGCGGGCAGATCGGCATGTCGACGCCGGGAATGACCCGGGAGATCCGTGACCTCGGCGCGATCCCGGAGCCGATCAAGAGGCTGTTCGGCTGGGAGCCCATTGCCTGGCATACCCCCGAGTGGTGGCGCTTTCACTGGCAGATCACCGACTTGGTGACCGTCACCTGCGCACGACTCCAGGAGGACGGCTGGCAGGACTGGCTGCTGTGGACACAAGCGGTGGCCGAGCACGGCGGTGACAGGTCCGGGCCAGGCCGCGATCACCAAGAGATCATCGACCTGCTCAACGCCGACCGAGGCAGCCTCCTGGGCTTCGCGATGGTGACAGCGACGAAGAAGCCGTCCGTGGTTCCTGATGAGAACTGAAGGCCACCATCGGGCGCCGGGTGGGCTACGCGCGGCCCGCGGCCATGTCCATCAGGCGGGCCAGGACCTTGCCCTTGGAGACGGCGCCGCCGTCGTGCTCGTACTCGTTCGTCACCCACGTGCGGACGTTGCCGACCTTGCCGGCCGTCGACAGGGACAGGTCGGCGTCCACGTACATGTCGTCGAAGTAGACCGCTGCGGCAACGGGGACCTCGTTCGAGGCCAGCCGCGCCGGGTCGTAGAGGTCCGGCCAGTCGTCAGCCTCGGCCAGCAGGTCGGCCGCGCCGGCGAAGGGGCGCAGCGCCGCGATGTCCCGGAACATCCACGGGTACATCATCTCGCCCGTGAACAGCAGCGGCGTGGCCTCGGCGGCGAATGACGGGAGCGTCTGGATCGCGCGCTCGGCCGCCCACCCCGTCGGCCGGCCCGGCCCCCCGTAGCAGTACTCCTGCAGTGCGAACAGCGGCGTGTCGATGAAGCCCGTCCGCGTCATGACCTCGTGGCGGAACAGGTCCGAGAGGTCGTCGCCGTGCCACGCGTCGTCCAGCAGCCAGTGCAGCCGCTCGTAGCCGTCGCCCATGCCGAAGGCGTTGCCCAGGAAGCGGAAGCGGTTCACCGTCAGCGGGTCGCCGTTGGCGAGGCGGACGTCCTCGTCGGTCAGCCGGTCCGCGATGCGGCGCACCGCCGCGACGTCTTCCGGGTAGCGCGCGTAATAACCCGCGTTCTTCGCCGCCACCCGCGGGTACGTGCGGGCGTAGACGTCATCGGCCGTGGCGGTCAGGCCCGGCAGGCCGCCCGTGATGTAGCACGACCGCAGGCCCGACGGAGCCAGGCTCAGGTAGGTCAGCGTGACGAAACCGCCGTAGCTCTGCCCGAGCGACTCCCACTGCCCGTCCCCGAGCAACCGCCGGCGGATGATCTCCGCGTCCCGGACGATGCTGTCCGCGCGGAACAGCCGCAGGTAATCCGCCAACTGCCGCGAAGTCAGGCCCGCGACCGTGCGTGCGCTGATCGGCGTGCTCCGGCCGGTGCCGCGCTGGTCCAGCAGCAGCACCCGGTGCGTCTTCAGCGCCTCCCCGAACCAGCTGTCGGACGGGCTCGACGGCCGCGGCGACTTCGAGCCGGGGCCGCCCTGGAAGAAGATCAACCACGGCAGGTCGTCGTCGGCGCGGTCGGTCGCCGCCACCGAGCGGGCGAAGACCGAGATCGTCGGGCCGTCCGGGTCGGCGTGGTCGAGCGGCACGTCGAACGTGTGGTCGGTCAGCACCAGGCCGGGGATGCGGATCACCGCGCCAACGCTACGGGATCTCCACCGCGATCTCCTCGCCGAGTTTCGCCCCGCTCTCCAGGCGCAGCTCGTCGCCGCTCCAGAACCGGCCCGGGTCGTACCAGTTGGGGCGCCGGCCCGCGGGCAGCAGGCCCATCGCCTCGTACGTCACCGCCACCACCTCGGCGCAGTAGGCCGTCTCCAGCCGGGCGTCCGGTGGCGCCTCGCCCGCCTGCGACTCACCGGCGAAGAAGCCCGAACGCAGGTCGGGCACCCGGCCGCGGGCCCACCGCCACGCCAGCCGCGCCGTCGACGGGAACGGTGTGCCGTCCAGGCGGGCGACCGTGCGCAGGACCGCGTTCTCCATCTCCGGCGTGACGGGCGTCTGCAGTTGCCGCAACCACGCCCGTTGGCCGTAGCGGCGCGCCCAGAGCAGCACCGCGTCCCGCAGGTCGTGCAGCTGCACGCCGCGCTGGAACGTGCCGGTCCAATGGTCGCGCAGCGACCGGCCGAGCTCCGCGTGCCACATCAGCGCCGGCAGGTCCTCGATCACCACGGACATGCCGACGTGGTTGACCGGGCTGTTCGTCGCCAGGCGGATCGCGCGGTCCGGCACCGAGCTGCCGCGGAACAGCCACACGTCGCCCGTCCGCGTCAGCTCGACCGCCGCATCCAGGGTGATGGCCATGCCTACTACCCTAAGTGGAATGCGGCTGTGGAAGGTCCTGGGAATTGCCGGGTTGGTCGGCGTGGCGGCAACCGGCGTCGTCGTGGCGCGCGCGGAACGCAAGCGGCGCGCCTACACGCCCGAGGAGATCAGGGCGAAACTGCGCGAAAAGGCGAAAGCGGTCAGCTGACCGCCGGGACCTCTTCCAGCTCCGTCGCGCCCTTGCGCTGCACCGCGATCGGGTCACAGACCACCGTGACGCGGTACGAGACGGCGACGTTGGAGAGGATCTCCCCGCGGATCCAGAGGCACACGCCGACGCCCTCGGCGCCCTCCGGGTGCTCGTAGAACTCGACCTCGGGGGCGGCCAGCGAGCCGAGCAGGCCCTGCGTGCCCCGTTCGGTCTGGGCGACCTGGAGGACACCGGCCGTGACCTGGACCTCGACGCTGTCCAGCTGGTCCGCGTCGTACCAGTGGGTGTCGGGCAGGAAGAGCCGGGAGTCGACCGTGCGCTTCGCGTACGCGCCGCCCATGAGACCGGTCTCGGGGTCGGGCTCGTCGCCGATGTAGGCCACGCCCGCGTAGTCGGTGCGCAGGCGGCGCTCCTCGGTGTCGTAGTCCGTCACCAGGACGTCGATGCGGGGCTGCGGCTCAAGGTGCAGGTCGGTCACGCGCCGCACCCTAGCACCGGGCCGACACCGCCCGTTCACCCGGTGGGTTCGAGGAACTCCAGCCGGTTGCCGTGCGGGTCGTGGGTGTGGAAGCGCCGGAACCCCGGCAGCTCGTCGTTGGCCCACACCACCTCGTGCCCAACGGCCTCCAAACGCTCCGCCAACGCCGCCAGGCCAGACTCCCAGAGCAGGCCCGGATGTGCCTTCCGGGCCGGCCGGAAGTCCTCCTCGACGCCCAGATGGAGCTCGATCCCATGGCCCTCGAACCAGCACCCGCCCCGTGACATCAGCGCCGCCGGCTTCGGCTTCTCAGCGAGACCCAGCACACCCGCGTAGAAAGAACGGAGGGCGTCCTCGGTGCCCCTGGGGCAGGCGAGCTGCACGTGATGAATCATGCGGACAGCATCACTCCGGGTTGACCGGAAAACAAGACGGACGTACGGTTTAAATGCTTGCGGTTAGCCGAACCTAATCCCGGCGAGCGCAGCCTGCTGCGAAACACTGGTGTGAAACAGGCGGAGAAGGAGTACGACGTGGCGAGCCTCGACACCTTCGGTGCGAAGAGCCAGCTGCGCGTCAACGACGCGGGCTACGAGATTTTCAAGATCACCTCGGTGGACGGGCACGAGCGGTTGCCCTACAGCCTCAAGATCCTGCTGGAGAACCTGCTCCGGACCGAGGACGGTGCCAACATCACCGCCGACCACATCCGGGCGCTGGCGGGCTGGGACCCGGACGCCGACCCGAGCGTGGAGATCCAGTTCACCCCGGCCCGGGTGCTGATGCAGGACTTCACCGGCGTGCCCTGCGTGGTCGACCTGGCCACCATGCGCGAGGCCGTGCGGGAGCTGGGCGGCGACGCGACCAAGGTCAACCCGCTGGCGCCGGCCGAGCTGGTGATCGACCACTCGGTGATCGCGGACCTGTTCGGCCGTGAGGACGCGTTCGCGCGCAACGTGGAGCTCGAATACCAGCGCAACCGCGAGCGCTACCAGTTCCTGCGCTGGGGCCAGACCGCGTTCAACGAGTTCAAGGTCGTCCCGCCCGGCACGGGCATCGTGCACCAGGTCAACATCGAATACCTCGCGCGCACGATCATGGAGCGCAACGGCCAGGCCTACCCGGACACGGTCGTCGGCACCGACTCGCACACCACGATGGTCAACGGCCTGGGCGTCGTCGGCTGGGGCGTGGGTGGCATCGAGGCCGAGGCCGCGATGCTCGGCCAGCCCGTCTCGATGCTGATCCCGCGGGTCGTCGGCTTCAAGCTCGCCGGCGAGATGCCGGCCGGCACGACCGCGACCGACCTCGTGCTGACGATCACCGAGATGCTGCGCCAGCACGGCGTCGTCGGCAAGTTCGTCGAGTTCTACGGCCCCGGCGTCGCCGCGGTGCCGCTCGCCAACCGGGCGACCATCGGCAACATGAGCCCGGAATACGGCTCGACCATCGCGATCTTCCCGATCGACGCCGAGACGATCAACTACCTCGAGCTGACCGGCCGGGACGCGCAGCAGGTCGCGCTCGTCGAGGCGTACGCCAAGGAGCAGGGTCTCTGGCACGACCCCGACCGTGAGCCGGTCTACTCCGAGCGCCTCGAGCTCGACCTGGCCACGATCGAGCCGTCGCTGGCCGGCCCGAAGCGCCCGCAGGACCGCGTGCCGCTGGGCAGCGCCAAGCCGATCTTCCGCTCGGTGCTCACCGACTACGTGCAGGCGACCGGCCCGGCCGACGAGGCGTCCGAGGAGTCGTTCCCGGCCAGCGACCCGCCGGCCAACGACCACGACGACCCGGCCGACCAGCCGCGCAGCCACGAGTCGGCCGCACGCGGCGCCAACGGCCGCACGACCAAGCCGGTCAAGGTCACCGGCGACGACGGCACCGAGTTCGAGCTCGACCACGGCGCGGTCGTGATCGCCGCGATCACCTCCTGCACGAACACCTCGAACCCGCAGGTGATGATCGGCGCGGCGCTGCTCGCCCGGAACGCCGTCGACAAGGGCCTCAACCGCAAGCCGTGGGTGAAGACCACGCTGGCGCCGGGCTCCAAGGTCGTCATGGACTACTACGAGCGCGCCGGCCTGACGCCCTATCTCGAGAAGCTCGGTTTCCACCTCGTCGGCTACGGCTGCACGACGTGCATCGGCAACTCCGGCCCCCTGCCCGAGACCATCTCCGCCGCGGTCGCCGAGCACGACCTGTCCGTGGTGTCGGTGCTCTCCGGCAACCGCAACTTCGAGGGCCGGATCAACCCCGACGTCAAGATGAACTACCTGGCGTCGCCGCCGCTCGTCGTCGCCTACGCGCTCGCCGGCTCGATGGACATCGACCTGGTCAACGAGCCGATCGGCGTCGGTTCCGACGGTCAGCAGGTGTTCCTGCGCGACATCTGGCCGTCGGCCGCCGAGATCGAGGAGGTCATCGGCCGGGCGATCGCCAGCGAGATGTTCACGCGGGACTACGCGGACGTCTTCGCGGGCGACGAGGCGTGGCAGAGCCTGCCGACGCCGAGCGGCGACACGTTCGCCTGGGACGCCGAGTCGACCTACGTCCGGAAGCCTCCGTACTTCGAGGGCATGGCCCGCGACCCCCAGGCCGTCACCGACATCCACGGCGCGCGCGTGCTGGCCAAGCTCGGCGACTCGGTCACGACCGACCACATCTCGCCGGCCGGCTCGATCAAGCCGGACTCGCCCGCCGGCCGCTACCTCGCCGAGCACGGTGTCGCGCGGCACGAGTTCAACTCGTACGGTTCGCGGCGCGGCAACCACGAGGTGATGATCCGCGGCACGTTCGCCAACATCCGGCTGCGCAACCAGCTCGTGCCGGGCGTCGAGGGCGGCGTGACGGTCAACCACCTCAACGGCGAGCAGACGACGATCTACGACGCTTCCGTGGCGTACGCGTCGGAAGGTGTGCCGCTGGTCGTCCTGGCCGGCAAGGAGTACGGCTCGGGCTCGTCGCGCGACTGGGCGGCGAAGGGCACGATGCTGCTCGGTGTGCGGGCCGTGATCGCCGAGTCCTACGAGCGCATCCACCGCTCGAACCTGATCGGCATGGGCGTGCTGCCGCTGCAGTTCCCCGCGGGCCAGAACGCCGAGTCGCTGGGCCTGACGGGCACGGAGACGTTCGAGATCACCGGCGTCGAGGCGCTCAACGACGGCTCGACGCCGCGGACGGTCAAGGTGACCACCGACACGGGCGTCGACTTCGACGCGGTTGTGCGGATCGACACGCCGGGCGAGGCCGACTACTACCGGCACGGTGGCATCCTGCAGTTCGTGTTGCGCAAGATGCTGGAGAGCTGAGCACGCGGATCACGTCGAAGGGCCCCCTGGACCACAGGGGGCCCTTCGCTGTGCAAGGCTCGTTGCATGGACGACAAGACCGTGTTGACCCGGATCAACGACCTGGTCCAGGAGGAGCACCAGCTCCGCACCCAGGTGCAGTCCGGCCAGATCTCCTCGGACGACGAGCGCACGCGGCTGCGCCAGCTCGAGGAAGCCCTCGACCAGTGCTGGGACCTGCTCCGCCGGCGGCGGGCCGCCCGGGCGGCCGGTGGCGACCCCGACTCCATCAACGCGGAGCCGATCTCCGAGGTCGAGGGCTACCTGCAGTAGTCAGAAGTCCCAACGGGTCGCGCCGTGCGGCTCGGCGGTCGCGACCCCGACCGCACGGCGCAGGTCGAGTCGGTAGAGGTGCCACGGCGCCGGGCCGGCGCTGGGCGCGCTGAACGGCGCGGTGAACGCGTCACCCTCGACCGTTGCCGGCCAGCCGCCACCCCGGTAGACCTCGGCGAGACGCTCCAGCGTCGGGCCGTCGGTGACCCGCCGCGCGGTGCCCTCCAGGGTCAGGTCGATGCCGGGCAGCCGGACGGAGAGGCTGCACTCGGGCCTGGCCGTGAGGTTGCGGGACTTGCGGGTGCCGGGGCCGCTGGTGAAATAGAGGACGTCGTCCACCCAGACCGCGCCGACGCCGGCGGTGTGCGGGCGGCCGTCGGGCCGCACCGTCGCGACGAAGAACGTCAGGTCGGCGGTGGGCGTCTCCGTGCGCAGGCCGTCGCGCGGGCGGCTCCAGGGCAGCTCGGCGTTGCCGTACCGGTCGAGGTTGCGGGTCGAGATCGGTGTCGTCATGTCGTCATTCATACCCATGCGTCGAACGGGACCGCGGCACTTCGACCGGCCGAGCCAGCAAAGTTTCGTCGAGTGCGGTGGCGCCCAGCTCGGCCCGGGCGAGCGCGACCAGCTGCTCGTAGACCTGACGCATCCGCTCCTCGCCAACGCCTGCGGCGTCCGCCCACAGCGCGGTGGCGCGCCTGGCGGCCGCGCTGCCGAACGTCTCGACGGCGATCTGCGCCTCGATCGACATGCGTACGCGCTCGCCCTTGGGAAAGCTCCTGTGCACCTCGGCGAGCTTCTCGTCGTCACCCTTGCGCTCGTAGCGCGCCCGCGCCATGTCGAGCCGACAAACCATGAGCGCGGCCAGGTACGCGTCGCGACGCTCCTGAATGGACCGCTCCCGCCGCGCGGTCTCCTCGGCCCGCCGGCTGAGCCGCTCGAGCTGCCGACGGCCCTGCGCCCCGGTCAACCAGGTGAAGAAGATCCCGGCCGCGCCCGCGCTCGCCGTCGCGACGGGCGCCACCCACTCCCAAGCCATGAGTGATTCTCCTATGCCGCGTCGTCGTCAGAGGGTCGCGGCTTGGGCCTCGCGGCGGTCGTAGGCCGCGCGGGCGGCGGCGATCTGGCCCTGGTTGGCGTCGGTCCACGCGACCAGCGTCTGGACGGTCGCGTGCAGGGTGACGCCCAGCGGGGTCAGCTCGTAGTCGACGCGCGGCGGCACGGTCGGATGGACCGTGCGGCGGACGAGGCCGTCGCGTTCCAGGTGGCGCAGGGTCACCGTCAGCATCCGCTGGCTTATGCCGTCGATCTCCCGGCGCAGCTCCATGAAGCGCAGCTTCCGGCTGTCGAGCAGCGCCACGACGAGCAGCGACCACTTGTCGGCGATCCGGTCGAGGATCTGTCGGACCTCGCAGTCCTCCCGCGCGTCCCACTGGAAGGCGTCGTTGAACTCGCCCTCGGTATCGCAGCAGTAACCAGGTGACGTTGAAGTGCCTTCTTCCACGGTTCCCAATAGTGACCAACGATGGGGTCAGTTACAAGAGATAACTGACGGGAGAGTCACGTGCGTACCCGATCCTGGGCCCTGTTGTCCGTCCTGTGTGGCGCGATCTTCCTGGAGGGCGTCGACATCTCGATGATGGGTGTCGCCCTGCCCGCCATCCGCGCCGACCTGGGCCTGTCGACCGCCGCGCTGCAGTGGGTGGTGAGCGGCTACGTGCTCGGCTACGGCGGGTTCGTGCTGCTCGGCGGCCGCGCCGCGGACCTGCTCGGGCGCCGGCGGATGTTCGTCGGCTGGCTGGTGGTGTTCATCGGGTTCTCGGGCCTCGGCGGGCTAGCGACCGAGGGCTGGATGCTGATCCTCGCCCGGTTCGCGACCGGGGTGGCGGCCGCGTTCCTCGCACCGGCCGGCCTGTCGATCATCACGACGACGTTCCCCGAGGGAGCGGCAAGAGACCGGGCGGTCCTCGTGTACGCCGGCGCGGCAGCGGGCGGATTCTCGCTCGGCATGGTGGTCGGCGGCCTGCTGACCAGCGTCGACTGGCGGTGGGTGTTCTTCGCGCCGGTGGTGATGGCGTCCCTGCTGCTCGCCGCGGCGGTGCCGCTGATACCGCGGGACGTCCCCGCGGCCGGGCGGGCCCGCTTCGACGTCCCCGGCACGCTCGCGCTGACCGGGGCGATGCTGCTGCTCGTGGTCAGCGTCGTACACCTGCCGGAGGTGGCGCCGTGGCTCACGCTCACGACGCTGGCCGGCAGCCTGGCGCTGTTCGCCACGTTCGTGAGGGTCCAGCGCCGCTCGCCGGCACCGCTGATGCGGCTGGGCATCCTGCGCTCGGTGCCGCTGCTGCGGGCCAACGTCGGCGCCTTCCTGCTCGTCGGCGGTTTCATGGGCTTCCAGTTCATCGCGGTGCTCTACCTGCAGGAATTACGCGGCTGGTCGGAGATCGAGACCGGCCTCGCGCTCGCGGTGATCGGCATCGACGCCATCCTCGCCCCGACGCTGACGCCGCACCTGGTCGCCCGGTTCGGCAACCACCGGGTGATCGCGGCCGGCCTGGCGCTGGTCGCGCTGGCCTTCGCGTGGTTCCTGCCGCTCGGCCTGACGTGGAGCTTCCTGACGCTGCTGCCCGGGCTGGTGGCGATCGGGTTCGGGTTCGCGCTGGCGTACGGTCCGCTGACGATCGCCGCCACCGACGACGTCGCCGCGGACGAACAGGGCCTCGCGAGCGGCATCCTCACCACGTCGTTCCAGTTCGGATCGGCCCTGGGCCTGGCCGTGACGACGGCGGTCGTGGTCGCGGTGGCCGACGGTCGGGCCCCGCTGGACAGCTACCGGGCCGGCCTGCTGGTGCCGGTGGCGGCGCTGGTGATCGCGAGCCTGGTCACGGTCGCGGGCCTGCGGCGCCGCGCGCGGTCCGAAGCGCTGCAATCGTCGGGGGTCAGCGGAGCCTCGCAGCGTCATTGAGCGCGGTTATGGTCGATTACGCCGCCTGGTCGGGCGTTGCGATCCAGGCGGAGAAGACCGGCAGCGCCAGCCAGGCCGAGCCCTCGGCGGTGTCCGGTTGCCAGCCGTCGCGCCAGGGGCGGTCGGCCAGGGCGACCACCGCGTACGGGTGGCCGAACCGCAGCTCCGCCGTCCGCCGGACGCCGTCCTGCGGCATCACGAAGCCCGTCGCGACCATCATCGCCGACACGGCCGCGGCCTCGAAGCCGACTCGGGAGTAGCGGGCCATCGCCACCTGAGCGGCTTCATAGCGCGCGAGCGGGGCGTCCAGCGCCTGTTTCGCCGCCGCGGCCGCTGCCGGGATGCCCAGCTCCGGGCGGTCCAGGTCGTGCTTGGTCTCCACCGACCACGCCGGCAGCACCGCGTGGTGGATCTCCTCGCGACCGCCTGGCGCGGTCGTCTGCGCGGGCTCCTCCGAGATCGTCCACAGCGGACCCTCGCCCACCGGCAGGTCGAACAAGGACCGCCGGTCGATCGGGCCCCGCGTCGCGGACGCGACGGCCAGGTCGTACGCCGCCGTCATGACCTCGGACGCCGGCGCCGACGGCGGCGCGATCACCGACGTGACCCGCAGGCCCTCGGTCGCGTACGCCGTGTGCACCGCGACGTCGCCGATCGCCGGCACCCGGGCGATGAACGCGTCATGGCCGTGCTCCGGCATCTCCAGCACCTGGTCGACCGCCCCGCTCCACGGCGACGCCGCACCCAACCGCGCGGCCGGCGCCAGGTTGAACGGCTGGACCCAGGAGACCTTCGTGGCCAGCGCGGTGGCGAGCACCAGCAGCGTCTCCGGCTCGATCGTGAGCGGGAACTTCCTGATCAGTCCCAGTGTGTGCTCGTCGGCCCAGGCGTCCGCCTCCGGCTGGGAGGGCAGCGGGCCCGTCTCCACCGACGTGGGCAGCGCGTCGATCCAGTCGGCGACCGCCGGGCCCGGCTGCGCGCGCAGCCACAGGGCCGCCGCCGAGAGGACGGCCGGGTGCGGGTCGTCGAGCAGGGCCTTGGCGATCTCCGTCGCGCTGGACAGGTCGACGCCCAGTGCCGTCTCCAGGTCGGCGGCCGCGGCGCCCGAGGCGGCGGGGGCGCACAGGGCCGCCAGCAGCCACGCACCGAGCGGCGACGCCACATGGTGCCGCGGCCCGGCGAAGCCGTGCAGCAATCCCGCATAGCGGGCCAATGGCGCGCGCAGGTCGACGGCGGTGGTCATGCTCACCACTCTGCCAGCCGCGCCAAGTTTGCGCAGACGCCCGACCGGCAACTAACACACCCGTGAACGCCAAGACCGACCTTGACGTCCTGTCCGACTTCTTCGACCGGTACGGGTCCGCGCTCACCGCGGGCGACGTGCCAGCGATCGCCGGGTGTTACGCGCTGCCCGGCAGCGTGGTCGCTGACGCGTACACGTTCACGTTCTCCTCGCCCGCCTCCGTCGCGCTCTCCTTCATCGGGGCCGCGCCGGACTACCAGGATCGACAGTTGATCGCCGCCCACGCGCGGATCGAGAACGTCGACAAGCTCACGCCCGCCCTCGCGCTCGTCACCGTCGAGTGGGAGTTCCTCGACAGTCAGGGGCGGTCGGTGCCGGGGGAGCGCTACGTGTACCTGGTGCGCACCACGGAAGAAGGGCCCGCGATCTGCACCGTGATCCACGCCGCCTGAGCACTGCGGATCCAGCGCCGGGTGATGAGAGGATCTTCGGATGGATCTGACCCGGCAGCGAGCACACTGGATCGACCGGTCCACGCTCGCCTGGCGCTTCGAGGGGCCCGTCGGCGACCGCCGCTGTGACCTGGTCTGGTCGCCGGACGCCGGGCTGGAGATCATCGACGGGGCCCTGGTCGGGCCGCACGAGACGCTGCCGCTGCGGGTCAGGCCCGGCGGGCTCAGCACGGCGCAGCGCCGGCAGTGGCCGCACCTCGCAGACCACGCCGCGTTCACGGTCGAGGCCGACGAGGAGACGATCAAGCGGGCCCTGCGGTCGCAGGTGGTGGTCACTGCCCGTGACGACGGCGGCTGGCTGCTCGTCGCGACCGGCGCGCAGCTCCCGGGCGTCCTCGACGACGTCTACGCGGACGCCGTACACGCCGACCTGGGTTGCCGTTTCCACGACGACGGCGGCGTGACGATCTCCGTCTGGGCACCGACCGCCCGGTCCGTGGCGCTCGAGTGGTGGACCGGGGAGAACAGCGAGGTCGTCGGCATGTGGCGCGACGACCACACGGGCGTCTGGCGGGTCGACGGCGACTGGGGCTGGACGGGGCGCCGCTACCGCTTCCGGGTCGAGGTCTACCACCCGGCCACGCAGCGCGTCGAGACGATGAGCGTCACGGACCCGTACTCCGTCTCCCTGACCGCCAACTCGACACACAGCGTGGTGGCCAACCTGCTCGACCCCCTGCTGATCCCGGCCGACTGGGGCACGCTGCGCAAGCCGCCCGCGGTCAGCCCGGCGCGGGCCCAGGTGCACGAGGTCTCCGTCCGCGACTTCTCGATCTACGACCGGAGCGTTCCGGCACAGAAGCGCGGCACGTTCGCGGCGTTCGCCACCCCCAACAGCACGGGCATGCGGCACCTGCGCCGGCTGGCCGACGCAGGCGTCACGCACCTGCACCTGCTGCCGGCGTTCGACTTCGCGACGGTGCCGGAGCGCCGCGACGAGCAGCAGCACCCCTCGGGTGACCTGGCGGCGCTGCCCGCGGACTCCGCCGAA
Organism: Asanoa sp. NPDC050611; assembly: GCF_040654855.1. NCBI lineage: Bacteria > Bacillati > Actinomycetota > Actinomycetes > Micromonosporales > Micromonosporaceae > Asanoa > Asanoa sp. NPDC050611. Next base: position 18,973 of record NZ_JBFAIU010000034.1, on the reverse strand, counting down.
CAGCAGGAACGGATCGACGCGGTACGCGCGAAGGACGGCTACAACTGGGGGTACGACCCGCTGCACTACTCCGTACCCGAGGGCAGTTATGCCACCGACCCCGACGGGCCGGAACGGATCACGGAGTTCCGGGAGATGGTCGCCGCGCTCAACGGCGCGGGCCTGCGGGTCGTGATGGACGTGGTCTACAACCACACGGTCGCGGGCGGGGTCAACGCGCACGCGGTGCTGGACCGGATCGTGCCGGGCTACTACCACCGCCTGCTCGCCGACGGCCGGGTCGCCGACTCGACCTGCTGCGCGAACACCGCGCCCGAGCACGTGATGATGGGCAAGCTGGTGGTCGACTCGGTGCTGCGCTGGGCGGTCGACTACAAAGTGGACGGTTTCCGGTTCGACCTGATGGGCCACCATCCCCGGGAGAACATCCTCGCGGTACGCACGGCGCTGGACCGCCTCACCCCACAGCGCGACGGCGTCGACGGCCGGGCCGTCCTGATCTACGGCGAGGGCTGGGACTTCGGCGAGGTCGGCGGCAACCAGCGGTTCGTCCAGGCGAGCCAGCTCCAGCTCGCGGGCACCGGCATCGGCACGTTCAACGACCGGTTGCGCGACGCGGTCCGTGGGGGCCAGGCGTTCGAGACCAACCCGCGGGCGCAGGGGTACGGCTCGGGTCTGTTCACGGACCCGAACGGCGACGACGTCAACGGGCCGCCGGAGCACCAGCGGGCGCGGCTGCTGTTCCAGCAGGACCTGATCAAGATCGGCCTGACGGGAAACCTGGCGTCCTACCGTTTCGTGGCGAGCAGCGGCGCGGTCGTCACCGGCGGGGAGTTCTACTACAACGGCGCGCGAACGGGCTACTGCGCGGCGCCAGGGGAGTGCGTGACCTATGTGGACGCGCACGACAACGAGATCCTGTACGACACGCTCGCCTTCAAGCTGCCGGCGGACCTGCCACCCGCGGACCGCGCCCGGATGCAGCTGCTGGCCCTGTCGTTCACGGTGCTGGGCCAGGGCATGGGCTTTGTCGCGGCCGGCTCGGAGCGCTTGCGTTCCAAGTCCCTGGACCGCAACTCGTTCGACTCGGGCGACTGGTTCAACGCGATCCGCTGGGACCCGGCGGAGGGGAACGGTTTCGGCCTGGGCCTGCCGCCGGCCTGGGACAACCGCGACAAGTGGCCGTTCGCGGCGCCGCTGCTGGCGGACCCGACCCTGGTCCCGCCGCCGGACGTCATCGCGTGGACGGTCGACCGCTACCTGGAGCTTCTCCGTATCCGCCGCGACTCCCCGTTGTTCGGCCTCTCGACGGCGGTCGAGGTCCAGGACCGGCTGTCGTTCCCGCTGAGCGGCACGGGCGAGACGCCCGGCGTGATCACGATGCGCCTGACCGGGGTCGACGACCACGTGGTGGTCTTCAACGCCGCGCCGGCGACGGTCACGCAGAAGCTCCCGGACCTGCGCTTCGGCTCCTTCGACCTGCACCCCCACCAGCGTGCGGGCGGCGACGAACGCCTGCTCCAGTCGGCCTTCGACCCGGCGACGGGCATCTTCACGGTCCCGCCCAGGACGGTCGCGGTCTTCACGGGCCTGGCGCCCCGGGAGTAGACCGGGTTCGCGGTCCCGGACCGGAAGGTCCGGTCGTGAGGGGCCAGCCGCCCGGAGCAGACCGCCGCGGCGTACATGGTCACGGTGCCTCTCAGGACGGTCGCGGTCTTGAGGGGCCAGGCGCCCGAGCAGACCGCCGCGGCGTACATGGTCACGGTGCCGCTCAGGACGGTCGCGGTCTTTAGGAGCCAGGCCGCCCGGAGCAGACCGCCACGGCGTACATGCCGGCACGGCACGTACGCCGCGGCAGTCCGTCAGAGGCGCGTTGCCACCTGGCCGAGGAGCCAGGGCAGGTGGGGTGCGGCGGCGCGGCCGCCGCGGTGGAGGACCAGGATGACCACGGCGTCGCCCTTGCGGATGGCGCCGCCCGTCTCCGACATGAAGGCCTCGTCGCCGACGCCCGGGACCGGGGTGCCGCGCTTCGCGGCCGCCCACCACATCTTCGCCAGCGGGCCCCGTTGCATCTGGATCATCGCGACCGGCTTGCCGTCCGTCGTCTCGTACAACCCGTTGATCGGGCCGATCTCCCGGACCTTGATCTGGGCACCGACCGCGCGGGCCACATCCTCCGCCGGCAGGACCGCGGTCGCCGCCTGGTCGCGGAGCATGACGCGGGCAGCGGGTCTCTTCCGCTCGCCCAGCGCCTCCAGCACCAGGTTGTCGGTGTTGTCGCTGGTGTCGAAGCCGCGGTGCAGGGCGTGCCCGCCGCCTTCCCGGACCACCGCGAGGTCCACCACCCGACGGCTCCAGCGCCGCACCCGCAGCCGGACCACGTCCCCCGGGGACGAGCGGCTCGACCACTCCGACGGCAGGCCCCAGGCCACCGTCCGGTCGGCGGTGCCGTCGTCGACCGCGTAGTGGTGCAGCCACGGCACCGACGGGCTGTCCTCGCCCTGCGACGCCGTGCGCCAGACCTCGATCCAGAGCACCTCGCCGGTGATCTCCACGGGCGTGTGGTGGTCGATCGTGGCGCGGACGATCCGGTACAGGCCCCACACGATGAACAGCGTCGCCAGGGCCGCGGCGGCCAGGCGCGTGGGCGAAGTGTACGTCGAGATGTCGTCGCCGCCGAACGAGCTGTCCAGCGGGCCGATCTCGGACGGCACCGCGTCCGGCAGGGTGCGGCTGATGCCGACCAGGGCCGCGCCGATCACCAGGCGGATGACGCCGCCCTTGACCAGCGTCTTCGTCGGCCGGCCGTAGCGGTCCAGCAGGCGCGGGTATCGCACCTTGACCCGGCGCCAGGCACCGCCGTACGACGACCAGACCAGGTACTTCGAGCCCATGCCCAGGTCCAGCGCCGCGGTGGCGGCGTGGGCCACGTGCACCGCGGCCCCGTACCCCAGGTAGCGGTCCCAGACCATCACCGCGGCCGGCGGCAGGTCGCTGAACGCGTCGTGGCCCGCCAGCCAGTCGCGGACGCCCAGCCAGCGGGACGCCGCCGCGCGACCGGCGGGGGTGGACCGCTCGCCCCGGTAGCGGCCCGAGACGTAGCCGAAGACGGACATGAGCACGATGACCGCGATCACCATGGAGGCGTAGCCGCCGCCCTTGTCCTCGGGCGCCGCGTTGCGCTCGATCAGCAGGGCCAGGGCGAATGCCACCGCCAGCGAGGGTACGAGGCCCGCCACGGTCAGCATCGTGATCTGCGCCTTGCTGATCCGGCGCCGGGACAGGCCGAGCCGGCGGGCGTGCGCGACCACCTCCGCGTCGAACCGGCGGCGCCACCCGCGGGCCTGGCCCGCGTCGCGGAACGTCAGCGCGGTCAGCGGGACCACCCCGCCCACCGCCGCCGCACGGATCCGCGCGAGCAGCCGCTGCTCGAACGGCAGCAGCGCCGCGTCCGACGGCGGCGCGGACGGGAGGTGGATCGTGCTGTGCACCGGCTCGTCGCCGGGCTGCCGGATCTCGTAGAACCGCCGGCCGGCCAGGTCGAGCAGGGTCGCCTCGGCGGCGTCCTCGTCGGGTCGGGTCCAGCGGTTGGCGAGCAGGTTGACCACGGCCGGGGGTTCGGGGCCGAGGTCCATGGTGGCCGGTGCGGGCGACGGTGCCATCGACCGGGTGAACAGGAGCACGAGGCCGAAGAGCGCGGCCCAGGCCGCCGTCGCCAGGACGGCGACGGCGATCGCGATGGTGAGTGACATCGAGGCGGGCTAGAAGCGGACCTGGACCGGGGCCTGCTCGTCACCCGACGCCTGGAAGTAGCCCGGCGGCTTGATCCCGGTGGCGCCGGCCACGATCAGGCTGGGGAACGAGTGCGCGGTGTTGTCGAGCGACTGCACGGCCGTGTTGTAGAACTGCCGGGCGTACGCGATCTTGTCCTCGGTGTTCGCGAGCTCGCTCTGCAGGGCGAGGAAGTTCTGGTTCGCCTTGAGATCGGGGTACGCCTCGGCAAGCGCGAAAAGCCGGCCCAGCGTCTGGGTCAGCATGTTCTCGGCGGCGGCGCGCCTTTCGGCCGACGGGTCGACCCCGGCGGCCATCGCACCCGCCCGGGCGGCCACCACGGCGTCGAGCGTCGCGCGCTCGTGGCCGGCGTACCCCCGCACGGTTTCGACCAGGTTCGGCACCAGGTCGTGGCGGCGCTTGAGCTGCACGTCGATCTGTGCCCAGGATGCCCGGACCTGGTTGCGCTGCCGGACCAGGACGTTGAACGTGCGGATGGCCCAGAACAGGACCAGCACGACAACTGCCGCGATCACGATGACCGCGATGACCAGTGGACTGAGGTTCATGGCGCATGGTGAACCGACTTCGATGAACAACGGGCAAACCTGTCGGCGACCGGACAGAATCAGCTGCGCCGTGCACCCGCCGGCCAGATCACCGTCACCGGCAGGCCGAGCGCGCGCGCGGCCTCGACCACGTGCGCTGTGCTGCTGACCACCTCGGACGGTGCGCCGTCCCAGACCGCGACCAGCTGGTCGACCCGGCGCAGCAGCTCCTCGCTGGCGGCGAAGTAGGCGTCCGGCCCGGACTCCGCGTACGGCAGGTAGTCGACGCGGACCGCCTTGCCCAGCAGGTCGTCGAACGCCTGGCGGTCGTCGACCACGCCGCGGTAGTCGGCCGCCGGCAGCACCACCTCGAACGTGCCACCGAGCGCGGCCACGGCGTGGGCGAAGAGCTGGTCGGCGCCGTCCGCCAGACAGGTCACGCCGTGCAGGGGCCCGTCGTGGGCGGACAGGGTCGCGGTCAGCTCCGCGTACACGAGCTCGGCGGTCCCAGCCGCCAGCCGCACGTGCCCGGTGACGCCGATGCGCGGCATCGCCCCTCCTACGGACTACGCAGCACGGAGCCGGACGATCCGGAAGCCGGCATCCGCGAGAATAGCCGGCAACTGGCGGATTTCGTCGAGATTGCGGGTACGCATCTCGTCGCGCAGCGCCGGCCAGGCGGCCATCGCGGGGTGCAGCTTGTGCTCGTCGTCGCGCTCGGCGGCGAACCGCCAGCCCTGCGCGGTGCGGTCCCGGCGCCAGCGCTCGTGCTCCATGATCGCCAGCTGCTCGGTCTCGTCGTCGGTGAGCGTGTGCGCCCGGCCGGGCCCGACCCGCGGCGACAGCGTGCAGCCGATCGCCCGCAGCTTGCGGCCGATGTCCTCGGCCTGGGCCCGGTTGGTCAGCCGCAGCCGGTCGGGCAGCTCGTCCCACGGCACGATCGCCGGGCCGGCGGCGCCGCGGCCGGTCAGGTCGAGCACGTACCGCTCGTGGATCACCCGGGCCAGCCGCTCGACCAGGTCGTCGCCGATCAGGGCGGGGTCGCAGGCCGCGTGGACGACGCCGAAGAGGCGCAGGGTGCCGGAAAGCTCGTCGAGCACCCGGTCGCCGCCGTCGAACGCCTCGCGCAGGCTGGCCAGGCGGTCGAGCCGGACCACCACCGAGCCGGGCTCGCCGGGCCAGACCTGCTCGGCGGTGAGCGCGGCCTTGAGCGACTGCTGCTCGTCGTCGTAGCAGATGAACACCCGGTCGGGCACCGGACCGTCGGACGGTGTCGCGAGGAGCCGCTCCAGGCCCGCGTCGTGCGGCGTGATCTTGCAGATCTTCGTCAGGAACGGGTAGCGGTCGGTCAGGTGGTTGACCGCCGCGGTGGCGCCCGGGTCGACGATCTCGATCGGCAGCGGCCCGGCCGCGGTGTCCCTGATGCGCCACCGCCGGGCCAGCTCGACCAGCACCGCGCGGCCGAAGGCGGTCGCGCCCAGGATCGCGATCGTCGGTGGCCGGGCCTCGGGCAGCGCGAGCGGCTCGCGGGCGACCAGGTGCCGGGCGGCCAGCTCGTCGATGTTGAAGAAGTCGAGCCGGCTGCCCTGGCGGGGCGGTGCGCTGAGCAGCCGGGCCTGCAGCGCGGCGCAGACCTCGGGGTCGGCCACCTGTGCGTACACCGCGAGGGTCGCGCCGTTGCGCCGTGGCCGGGCCGCGGCCAGGGCGATCGCCGTGTTGGCGGCGCTGTCGTCGGTGCAGGCGTAGACGGCCCGGGCCCGGCCGACGCTGGCGGCCCGCAGGATGTCGGGGTCCCGCGCCGCGCCGGTGACCCGGGCGGGCTCGGTCGCCTTGCTCGGCACGGCGATCACCTGGTCGCCGGCCAGCCGCAGCCGCCGGGCGAGCGTGGTTGCGACCAGGTTGTCGCCGACGACGATCACGTGCCCGTGCGCGGTGCGGGCCTTGAGCTTGCGGATCTCCGCCGCGAAGAGCACTCGGCTGGCCTCGATCAGGGCGTACGCGGTGACCGTCGGCGCGGCGAAGCGGGCGAAGTCGAGGATCGGCGGGAACGGGCCGCCGGCGTCGAGCGGGGGAGAGCCGAGCACGAAGAGCTGGAGGGCGTAGTAGAGGACGTCCAGTGGATGGTCGCTGTAGCCGAGGTCCGGGTTCTGGCTCAGATACTGCTCGAGCCCGATCAGCCCACAGCCGAAAGAGATCACCGCGAGGATCGCGAAGGTCAGCCAGAAGACCGGCGCGACCGGCGGCCGGCGCCCGTCCACGAACCCACCGCTGCGACCCGCCATCGGCTCATGCTATCCGTCGACATCGGCGGGCTTCACCGTCCACTTCGGTGGGCCGGTGTGACGTGACCGTCCGGCGGATTGTGATCACACTCGGCTCACCGGAGACTCTCCCGCGCGTGGAGGCAGGCGATGCTGAGGGGCAGGCGATGAACCTCGACGAAGGCTTGGAGCTCGCCAAGGCGATGGCCGACGCCCAGTACCCGGGTCGCTGGCAGGAGCTGGCCATCGGCGAGCACCGCGCCGTGGCGATCGTCGGCAGCGCGACGGTCAGCGTGCTGGCGCCGAAGACGGGCGCCCAGGCGGACCCGTTCCTCGCCCTCACCTGCGGCCTCGCCACCGAGTTCTGGCTCGACGAGAAGGCGTACGCGCGGGTCAACGACCTCAACCGGGAGGCGGTCTTCGGCGGCTACCACGTCACGCCGGCCGAACGGGACCGCGGCTCGGTGCTGGCCAAGCTGCTCATCCCGCTGGAGCCCATCGACTGGATCAACCACGCCGCCACGCAATGGGCGGCGCGGATGATCAACACGGTGGTGCTCGGCGCGGAGCGCGCGTCACCGACGCTGGTCTCCCAGCTCGGCGCCCGGCACTTCCACCCGGGCGCCGCGAACGCGCTGTGGATGCTCAGCTGACGGTCACGCCACCATCGAGCCGACGACCGGCTTCGTGAGCAGGGCCGACTGGTTGCGGGTGATGCCCGGGTCGAGCGTGCGCGCCACGAAGATGGCGTGCCAGATGCAGAAGATCAGGACGGTCCAGACCTTGCGGGAGTTGTCGACCTCGCCCTTCTTGTGCTCGTCGAGGAGCCGCAGCGCGTAGTTCAGGTCGATCAGCTCGCCCGCGTGCGAGTTCCCGATGATCCAGCGGGCCCACTCGTACATCTCGCCGGCCAACCAGACCCGGGTCGGGGTCGGGAAGCCGAGCTTCTTGCGGTTGACGATCGCCGGGGGCACGACGCCCTGGAGGGCCTGGCGCATCGCCCACTTGGTGGCGTCGGAGCGCGGCGGCAGCTTCAGCTCGACCGGGATCCGGGACGCCACCTCGAAGACCTCGCGGTCCAGGAACGGGACGCGGACCTCCAGCGAGTGCGCCATCGAGATGCGGTCGGCCTTGACCAGGATGTCGCCGCGCAGCCAGGTGTAGAGGTCGATGTACTGCATCTTGGTGACGTCGTCGAGGTCCGGGACCTCCGCGTAGATCGGCGCGGTGACGTCGGTGTAGCGCACCGACGGGTCGTACCGCCGCAGGAGGTGCTGCTTCTCCTCCTCGGTGAACATCCGCGCGTTGCCGTAGTAGCGCTCCTCGAGCGGCGTCGTGCCCCGCTCCAGGAAGCTCTTGCCCTTCACGCCCTGCGGGATGACCTTGGACATCGCCCGCAGGCCCTTCTGCATGGGGTCGGGCAGCCCGTTGACCGCGGAGAGCGACAGCGGCTCGCGGTAGATCGTGTAGCCGCCGAAGAACTCGTCGGCACCCTCGCCCGAGAGCACCACGGTCACGTGCTCGGCGGCCTTCTTGGCCACGAAATACAGGGGTACGAGCGCCGGGTCGGCGACCGGGTCGTCGAGGTGCCAGACGATCCGCGGCAGCGCCTCCATCATGTCCTGGGGGCCGATCTTGGTGGGGATCGTCGTCACATCGAGGTGCCGGGCCGACTCCTGGGCCACCTCGATCTCCGAGTAGCCCGGCACGTCGTACCCCACCGTGAAGGTCAGGATGTTGGGGTTGAACTGCCGCGACAGCGCGACCACCGCGGTGCTGTCGATGCCGCTGGAGAGGAACGCGCCGACCGGCACGTCGGAGCGCATGTGCAGCCGCACGCTCTCGCGCAGCGTCTCGCGGATCTCCGTGAAGAGGCGCTCCTGGTCGGGCACGGGAGCGGGGTTGAAGACCGGGCGGTACCAGCGCCGGACCTCGACCTGGTAGCCGGGCACCCAGTTGAGGCACTCGCCCGAGCCGATCCGCGAGATGCCCTGGTGGAGGGTGCCGGGCTCGGGCACGTACTGCAGGGTCAGGTAGTGGGAGAGGTTGGCGGCGTCGACGCCCGCGTCGCCGGCGTGCGCGGCGGGCGCGAACGGCAGCAGCGCCTTCTTCTCGGAGGCGAGGTAGACCCCGTCGACGGTCTGCAGGTAGAACATCGGCTTGATGCCGAAGTAGTCGCGGGCGCCGAACGCGCGGCGCTCCTGGCGGTCCCAGATGACGAACGAGAACATGCCGCGGAGGCGGGTGAGCACCTTCTCGCCCCAGTAGTGGTAGCCGGCGACGATCACCTCGCCGTCACCCTGGGTGGCGAACGTGGCGCCGTAGTCGCGGGCCAGCTCCTCGCGCAGCTCGATGTAGTTGTAGATCTCGCCGTTGAAGGTCAGCAGGTAGCGTCCGCCCGCGTAGGGCAGCGGCTCGTGGCTGAACGCCACGTCGATGATCGAGAGCCGCTTGTGGGCGAACACCGCGTCGTTGCCGATCACCTCCACCCCGGTCTCGTCGGGACCACGGTGGTGAAGGCTCTCCAACGCTCCGGCGATCGCGTCCGCGTGGGCGCCGGCCGCGCCGTGCGCGCTGAAGAAGGCCAGGATTCCGCACATGGCGGCCATCTTTCCACGCGTCGCCCAGCGACCGGCCGCCTCCCATCGGAATCGGGTGGCGTGGCGGGGTAGCGTGTCCGGGAACGCGATCAATGGGGAGGCTGGCAGCGGTGATGGGCGAAGAGTCGACTGAGCCGGTGATGAGTGAGAGCACGGCCAAGGTCGAGGCCCACGATCCCGCGTTCCCACCGAAGTTCCTGGAGTTCATGCGCACCGGCTGGGCGGAGGACTCGCTCGCGGTGCAGCCGTCGTCGGGTTCGCCGTTGTACGCCTCGCGACGCGCGGCGCTGTCCGCGCAGTTCCCCGGCGAGACCCTGGTCATCCCGACCGGCCGGGAGAAGACGCGGGCCAACGACACGGAGTACCCGTTCCGGCCCGGCAGCGACTTCGCCTACCTGACCGGCGACCTCGACCCGGACAGCGTGCTCGTGCTGCACCCGGCCGGCGACGGGCACGAGGCGGTGCTCTACACGAAGCCCCGCAACTCCCGCGAGACGGACGACTTCTTCCGGTCGCGCGACGGGGAGCTGTGGGTCGGCCGGCGGGCGACGCTGACGGAGAAGTCGGCCTCGCTGGGCGTCGAGACCGCGGTGCTGAGTGATCTTGCCCCGGTGCTGGCGGACTGTGCGCCGCGGCGCACGCGGGTGCTGCGCGGTTTCGATCCCGAGGTGGACGCGGCGGTGCTGCCCTGGACCGAACGGGACGAGAAGGACCAGAAGGCACGGGACGGGCGTACGCGCGACCAGGAGCTGGCCGGCGCGATCGCGGAGCTGAAGCTGGTCAAGGACCCGTGGGAGATCGAGCAGCTCCAGGACGCGATCGACTCGACGGTCCGGGGCTTCGAGGACGTGGCCCGGGTGCTGCCCGCGGACCGCGCGATCCCGGAGCGCCTGATCGAGGGCGTGTTCGGGCTGCGGGCCCGGTTCGACGGCAACGACGTGGGCTACAGCTCGATCGTCGGCGCGGGCCGGCACGCGACGATCCTGCACTGGATCCGCAACGACGGCATGACGGTGCCGGGCGAGCTGCTGCTGATGGACATGGGCGTCGAGAACCGCAACCTCTACACGGCGGACGTCACGCGTACGGTCCCGGTCTCGGGCCGCTTCACGCCGCTGCAGCGGGACGTCTACGACATCGTGCACCGGTCGCAGCAGGCGGGCATCGACTTCATCCGGCCGGGCGTCCGCTTCGAGGACATCCACCTGACCTGCATGCGCGTGCTGGCGGAGGGCCTGTCCGACCTGGGCGTGCTCCCGGTCAGCGTGGACGAGGCGATGGACCCAACCTCGACCATCTACCGGCGCTGGACGCTGCACAGCTTCGGCCACATGCTGGGCATCGACGTGCACGACTGCTCGCAGGCACGCAAGGAGATGTACCGCGACGGCACGGTGGCGGAGAACTACGTGCTGACAGTCGAGCCGGGCCTGTACTTCCAGGCGGAGGACGAGCTGGTCCCGGCGGAGCTGCGCGGGATCGGCGTCCGCATCGAGGACGACGTCCTGGTCACGGCCACGGGGTCGCGGGTGATGTCGGCGGGGCTGCCGCGCTCCTCTGCGGAGGTCGAGGCCTGGCTGGACGCCCAGCGCGCTCTTGGCGCCCGCCTGCCGGGTGCCTAGAGCTCGTCGATCAGGTCGGCGACGGAGTCGATGATGCGGCTGGGGCGGTACGGGTAGCGTTCCGCCTCGGCCCGCGTGCTGATGCCCGTCAGGACCAGGATGGTCTCCAGACCCGCCTCCAGGCCGCAGAGGATGTCGGTGTCCATGCGGTCGCCGATCATCGCCGTGCTTTCCGAGTGGCCGTTGATCGTGTTCAGGGCCGACCGCATCATCATCGGGTTCGGCTTGCCCACGAAGTACGGGGTCACGCCCGTGGCCTTCTCGATCATCGCGGCCACCGAGCCCGCCGCCGGCAGTGCGCCCTCCGTGGACGGGCCCGTCGGGTCCGGGTTCGTGCAGATGAAGCGGGCGCCGTCGTTGATCAGGCGGACGGCCTTCGTGATCGCCTCGAAGCTGTAGGTGCGGGTCTCGCCGAGCACGACGTAGTCGGGGGAGTAGTCCGACAGGACGTAGCCGACCGCGTGCATCGCCGTGGTCAGGCCCGCCTCGCCGATGACGTACGCGGAACCACCCGGGCGCTGGTCCGACAGGAACTGGGCCGTGGCCAGGGCCGCGGTCCAGATCGACTCCTCCGGCACGTGCAGGTCCATCCGGGCCAGGCGGGCCTGCAGGTCACGCGGCGTGTAGATCGAGTTGTTCGTCAGGACCAGGAACGGCTTGCCGCTCGCGCGCATCTTGCGGACGAAGTCCGGCGCGCCGGGGACCGGCTGGCCCTCGTGGATGAGCACGCCGTCCATGTCGGTCAGCCAGCTCTCGATCGCCTTGCGGTCGCTCATGATGACGGTCTCCTGGCGGGTGGCGTGCAGCAGTTTTCCGGACAGGTGTCCCAGAGCGGCAGCGTACCCATCCGCAGGCGGTTCTGGTCCGGCGCTTCCAGGCGTTCGAGGACCAGCTCCCGGACCATCGCGACGAAGCGGGGGTCGGTGCCGGGGGTCGCCGCGCGTACGAAGTCGAGCCCTCTGTTCTTCGCCGTCGCCGCGGCCTCGTTGTCGAGGTCCCAGATCACCTCCAGGTGGTCCGAGACGAAGCCGATCGGGCTGACGACGACGCTGGTCACGCCCGTGTCGGCGAGGGCCGCGAGGTGGTCGTTGACGTCCGGCTCCAGCCACGGCACCGACGGCGGGCCGGAGCGGCTCTGCCAGACCAGGTCCCACGACAGGTCCGGGGCCGCGGCGGCCGCGACCAGGCCCGCGGTCTCGCGCAGCTGGGCCACGTAGCGGCCGGGCGGGGTGACCGGCGGCGGGCCGGCGGTGTTGGCCATCGAGTTCGGGATCGAGTGGGCCGTGAAGACCAGGCGGGTCGTGTCGCGGCGCGCCGGGTCCAGCGTGTCGAGCGCCGCCCGGACCGCGTCGGTGTGCGGGGTGACGAAGCCCGGGTGGTCGGCGAAGTGCCTCAGCTTGTCGATCACCGGGGCACCCTCGCCCACGGCGGCGCGGGCGGCGGCGATGTCGTCGATGTACTGCCGGCAAGACGAGAAGCCGCCGTAAGCGCTGGTCACGAACGCCAGCGCCCGCTTCACCCCGTCGGCCTTCATCTGCTCGACCGTCTCGGCGAGCATCGGGTGCCAGTTGCGGTTGCCCCAGTAGACCGGCAGCGGCAGCTCGTTGGCCGAGAAGTCGGCCTCGATCGCGGCCATCAGCTCGCGGTTCTGCTGGTTGATCGGCGACACGCCGCCGAAGCTGTAGTAGTGCTCGGCGACGGCCGCGAGGCGCTCCGGAGGCACGCCCCGGCCCCGGGTGACGTTCTCCAGGAACGGAATGACGTCTTCCGGGCGTTCCGGGCCGCCGAACGAAACCAGGACCAATGCGTCGTACGGCATCAGCTGATTGTGCCTTGCGTGATCAGACCGACGCGGGCTCGGCCCCCAGGGCGTGATATCCGCCATCGACGTGGATGATCTCGCCGGTCGTGGCGGGGAACCAGTCGGAGATCAGCGCCAGCACCGCGCGCGCGGCCGGCTCCTGGTCGCCGAGGTCCCAGCCGAGCGGGGCGCGCCGGGTCCAGGCGTCCTCGAACTGCTCGAAGCCCGGGATCGACTTCGCCGCCATCGTGCGCAGCGGCCCCGCGGACACCAGGTTGCTCCGGATGCCCTGCTTGCCCAGGTGCAACGCGAGGTAGCGGGACGCCGACTCCAGGCCCGCCTTGGCCACGCCCATCCAGTCGTAGACCGGCCACGCCTTGGTGGCGTCGAAGGTCAGCCCGACCACGGACGAGCCGCGCTGCATCAGCGGCAGGGCGGCGATGGCGAGGGACTTGTAGGAGTACGTGGAGACGTGCAGCGCTGTCGACACGTCTTCCCAGGTCGTCTCGAGGAAGTTGCCGCCGAGCGCGCTGGCGGGGGCGAAGCCGATCGAGTGCACCAGGCCGTCGATGCCGTCCATGTGCTTGCCGACCTTCTCGGCCAGCATGTCCAGGTGCTCCTGGTTGGTCACGTCGAGCTCGATCACCGGCGCCTCGGCGGGCAGCCGCTTGGCGATCCGCTCGACCAGCGACATCCGGCCGAAGCCGGTGAGGACGACGGACGCGCCGTTCTCCTGGGCCAGCTTCGCCACCGAGAACGCGATCGACTGGTCGGTGATCACGCCGGTCACCAGGAGTCGCTTGCCCTCCAGCAGTCCTGCCACGGTGCAGCCTTTCTTTCGCGGTGGAGTTTCAGTGGCCCATGCCGAGGCCGCCGTCGACCGGGATCACGGCGCCGGAGATGTAACCGGCGTGGTCGCTGGCCAGGAACGTGACGGCCGCGGCGATGTCGTCGACCGCGCCGAACCGGCCGGCCGGGATCGACTCGACGTATTTCTTCTTCAGGTCTTCCGGCAGGTTCTCGGTCATGTCGGTGGTGATGTAGCCGGGTGCGACCACGTTGGCGGTGATGTTGCGGGTGCCCAGCTCACGGGTGATCGACCGGGCGACGCCGACCAGCCCGGCCTTGCTCGCCGCGTAGTTGACCTGGCCCGGGTTGCCGGTCAGCCCGACGACCGAGGAAATGAAGATCATCCGGCCCCAGCGGGCGCGCAACATCGTCTTGGACGCGCGCTTGGCCACGCGGAACGCGCCGGCCAGGTTGGTGTCGACCACGCTGGTGAACTGCTCCTCGCTCATCCGCAGCAGCAGCGTGTCGGCGGTGATCCCGGCGTTGGCGACCAGCACCTCGACCGGGCCCAACTCCTGCTCGACCTGCGTGAACGCGGCGTCGACCGAGTCGGAGTCGGTGATGTCGCATTTGACGCCCAGGACTCCTTCGGGCGCCCCGGTGCCGCGGTGCGTCACCGCCACCTTGTCGCCCTGCGCGGCGAAGGCCAGCGCGATGGCCTTGCCGATGCCGCGGTTTCCGCCGGTCACCAGCACCGTGCGCGCCATTTCCCCATCTCCCCACTGCCAGGTCGGTCTGCGGATTGGACATTACGGCTTACCCGGGGGTACGGCTAATTCGCCTCGCCCAGTTGTGATCCTCATACCTGGGTATGACAGTTCGGGTGGCTCTCCAGCGGCACGCCAACTGTCGGAGCCCGCGCGTAGCCTCCGGATGGTGAACGAGAGCCTCGTCGCCACCAGCCTGCGTGACCTGCGCCGGGTGCTGATCGGCCCGGACTACCCTCCCGAGCCCGGCCGCCGGATCCGCAGCCCGCGCATCGAGCGCTGGTGGGAGCGCTGGCGCGGGCTGGCCATCCCTCTGCTGGTGCTGAGTGTGCTCGGGCTCGGCGCGGCGGCCGCTCAATACCTGGAGGGCACCCGCGGTCAGACCGACCTCGTCTCCACGCTGGTCGGCTTCGGGACGACGGCGCCGGTCCTGCTCGCCTTCCACCGGCCGCTGCTGGCCTGGCGGCTCGGCTACGTGATGCTCTTCGTGGGTGTCCTGGACCGCCTCCCTTCGGAGGCGTGGCCCTGGAATCCCGTGCAGATCGTCTTCTTCCTGACCATCCTGCTGGCGCTGGCCCTGCGCGCGGACTCCGGCGTGGCGGCCTGGGCCGGCGCGCTCACGCTGGTTCCGGTCTTCCTCTTCGTCAATGCCGCCAACGCCTGGGGCGTGTCGGTCCTGTTCCTGCTGATGCTGATCCTCGGCAACCAGGTCCGCCGCTGGCGGCGGAGCTCACGCGTGCTCAGCGAGCGCCTGGCCGCGCAGGAGGAGCAGTCGCAGCTCGAGAAGGCGCGCCGGGCGGTGTTGGAGGAGCGCACCCGGATCGCCCGCGAGATGCACGACGTGGTCGCCCACCACATGTCGATGATCGCGGTGCAGGCCGAGACCGCGCCGTTCCGACTACCCGAGATCGACGATCCGGTGCGCCTCGAGTTCGCCTCGATCGCCGGCTCCGCGCGGGAGGCCATGGTCGACATGCGGCGGCTGCTCGGCGTGCTGCGCAGCGAGACCGCGCCCGCGCTCGTCGCACCGCAGTCGGGGCTGGCGGAGGTGGGCGAGCTGGTCGAGGCCGCCCGCCGGGCCGGCGTGCCGGTCACCCTGCACGGCGTCGTCCCCGAGGTGGACGGGCCGGTCGCCCTGGCGGCGTACCGCATCGTCCAGGAGGCGCTGGCCAACGCGGCCCGGCACGCGCCGGGCGCCAACGTCCGGGTCGCCGTGACCCACGAGGGCGGGGCGGTCGTCGTCCGGGTCGAGAACGACGCGCCGCCCGGCGGGGCCGCGCCGCCGGACGTCGGGTCGGCCGCCGCAGGGTCCGACGCCCCCGGCGAGGGCCACGGCATCGCCGGCATGCGGGAGCGGGCGACGCTACTCGGCGGCACGTTCGAGGCCGGGCCTACGGTGTTCGGTGGGTTCGGGGTCGCGGCGATGTTGCCTGCCGTGGCCCGCGAAGCCGAAGCCGATGCCGTTCGCGATGGCGTGCCGGAAGGGCAGGATGCGTGATCAAGGTCCTGATCGCCGACGACCAGGCGATGGTCCGTGAGGGGTTCGGGGCGCTGCTGGCGGCGCAGCACGACATGCTCGTGGTCGGCGCGGCCGCCGACGGCGCGCAGGCGGTCGCGGAGACCCGGCGACTCGACCCCGACGTGGTGCTGATGGACATCCGGATGCCGGTGCTCGACGGCCTGGCCGCGACCCGGCAACTGCTCGACGGCCGCCCGGTCGGCGACCCGCCGCGGGTGCTGGTGCTGACCACGTTCGACCTCGACGACTACGTCTACGAGGCGCTGCGGGCCGGAGCGAGCGGCTTCCTGCTCAAGGACGCGCCGGCCGCCGACCTGGTCAACGCGGTGCGGGTGGTGGCCGGCGGCGAGGCGTTGCTGGCGCCGTCGGTGACGCGGCGGCTGATCGCCGAGTTCGCGGCGCGCCCCGGCCCGGCCCGGCCACGCCCGACGGCGCTGGCCGCGCTGACGCCGCGGGAGACCGAGGTGCTGCGGCTGATCGCCCGGGGCCGGTCCAACCAGGAGATCGCGGCGGAGCTGGTGGTCGCCGAGCAGACCGTGAAGACGCACGTGGGCCGGATCCTGGCCAAGCTGGCGCTGCGCGACCGCGCCCAGGCCGTCGTGCTGGCCTACGAGACGGGTCTCGTCGCCGCGGGGGAGTAGCCCCCGTCAGCCTGAGGTAGCACCCGCAAGACCACGCTCCGGTACGACGATTCCGCACCGTCCACACCGGCATCGTGCGGCACATGATGCGACGGACATTCCTCCTCGGCGGCGTCGCCGCGACCTTCGGCGTCGGTCTGCTCGTGCCCTCACCGGCGCCGGCCGTCGCCGCGCCGGCGGCCGGCCCGACACCGGCGCTCGCCTACCAGGCCTCCGCCACCGCGATGCGCGCCGCGGGTGGCGCCTACGCGGGCTGGGCGGCCGGCCGGCACTTCCTCGCGTTCGACACCCGCGGCGACGGCACCGCTGTCGAGGTGGTCGGCGACCTGGCCACCGCGGACCGGATCGCCGTCGTCGTGCCCGGCGTCGACACCACCCTGGCGACGTTCACCACCGGCCTCGGCGGAGTCGCCCGGCGGGCGCCGGCGACCCAGGCCCGGTCGCTCTACGACGCGGCCCTCGCCGCGGACCCGACTGCCCGGGTCGCCGTGGTCGCGTGGCTGGGCTACGACCCGCCGGAGGGCGTCGGCCTGGAGGCGGCCCGCGAGGTCCGGGCCCGAGCCGGCGCGCGCAACCTGGCGGCCTTCGCGGGCTGGTTGGCCGCCCGGCGGCCGGACGCCCGGATCACGCTGATCGGCCACAGCTACGGCGCGGTCGTCGTCGGCCTCGCCGCACCGCAGCTACCGGCCCAGGTAACGGCGCTGGTCGCCGTCGGCGCGCCCGGCATGGGCGCCTCGGACGTGGCCGACCTGCACACCCACGCGTCCGTCTATGCGGCGCTGGCCCCCACCGACTGGATCGGCCGGATACCCCAGGTGCGGCTGCTCGGCCTGGGCCTCGGCACGCGCCCGGCCACGGCCTCGTTCGGCGCCACCGCGCTGTCCACCACGGGCGTGCAGGGGCACGACTACTACTTCTCCCCGGGTACGGCCAGCCTGCCCGCACTCGCCGCGGTGGTGACCCGGTGACCGCCGCGCGCCGGGACTCCGGGATCGACGCGATCCGCGCGATCGCCATCGCGGGCGTGGTGCTCGGGCACTGGCTCGTCACCGCCCTGGTGGTGGGTGACGACGGCGCCCTGCACGTGCAGAGCCCACTCGCGGCCCTGCCGGCGATGCAGCCGATCAGCTGGCTGCTCCAGACACTGGGTCTCTTCTTCCTGGCCGGCGGCTACGCCGCGGCGGCGTCAGCGGCGAAGCGCCGCGCGGACCGCGCCGCCGTGCGGCGTCCCGGCGACAATGGCGCGCTCGCCGGGGCGGGGCATCATCGTGCCGGTCTGAGGGCTGCGCTTGTGGACCGGCGTTCGCCCGCTGGCCGTCTGGGCCGCGCCGGGGCCGGGCGCTCACACGCCGAATCCTCGTGGCGCCGCTTCCGGGTGCCGCGCCGGTTGAGCGCCCTGGCCGGGCCGGTGGCCGCCCTCCTCGGCCTGCTTTCCCTCGCGCTGACCGCGGGCGCGTTGGCCGGTGTGCCCGAGGAAACCTTGCGTACCGTCGGCAAGCTCGTCGTGAGTCCATTGTGGTTCCTGCTGCCGTTCCTCGTGCTCACCGCGCTCGTCACCCCGATCGCCCGCCTGGTGCGCCGGTGCGGCCCGCTGCCGCTGGCAGCCGTCGCGACGGGCGTCGTGCTCGCCGCCGACCTCGGGTTCGGTTTCCTGCCCACCACGCTCGTGGCCGCGTGGGCGGTGCCGTTCGTGCTCGGCGTAGCGCTGGCCCAGGGCCGGCTGGCGGGCCGCGCCACCGGCTGGGCCCTGCTCGCCGGCGGCGCCGTCACGATCGTGGTGCTCGTCCTCGCGGCCGGGTACCCGGCCAGTGCCGTCGGCGTGCCCGGCGCCGGACGCTCCAACTTGGACCCGCCGTCCCTAGCCGCCGTCGCGCTCGCGGTGGCCCAGGCCGGCGCCGCGATCCTGCTCCTGCCGTGGCTGCGCCGCCTCGGCACGCGGCGGGCGGTGCGCGCCCTCAACGGCGGCGCCCTGCACGTCTACCTCTGGCACCAGGCGACCATGATCTCCGTCACGGTCGCGATCGCCTGGGTCGCCGGGCGCCGGCCGGGACTGCTCGCCACGCCCGACGGCTACGGCTGGGCCGCCGCCCGGCTGGCCTGGCTTCCCCTGTTCGCGGCCGCTCTCGTGCTGGTCGTCCGGATCGCCGGACTGGCTCCCGCGCCCGGCCGGCGGGCGCGACCAAATCGGACGGTCGGCGACCAACCTTCCCGCCTATGCCACGTCGATGTCGGGCAGGGGATAGAATCTCGGTTGGTTCGCGTGCCCGGCCGACGTCTGGAGGTGATCGCCGTGCGAGACAGCGATCCTCCGAGTCGCAGCCGGGCCGCCGTCCGGTCCCGCTGACCCAGCCGCGACCGACGACAGCCAGACATCCGCCTGCCGGCAGCCGCCGCGCCCACGCCCGCCCACGGGCCGGGCGTGCGCGCGCCGCCGTCCGGCTGCGACTCTCCTCCGCCGCGATTTCCCGCACACCCGGAGTCCCACCGTCGCATCGGAGAGCCGTGATGAACCGTCGTTTCGTGGCCCCGCTTGGCTTCACCCTGGCCGCTGTCTGGGTTCTCGTCGTCGCCATGCTCGTCAACAACGCCAACTGACGCGTGCCCTGCCGAACACCGCGGCCCGCCACGGGCCCAGCCGCCGCCTGGTGGCGTCC
>NZ_JBFAIU010000033.1:0-36909 GCF_040654855.1 Asanoa sp. NPDC050611 | reverse complement strand
AGGGGTGGCGGGCCGAGAAGGGTCAGCCGAACTGGAGCCAGTTGAGGTTGACGAGGCCGGTCGTCGGGCCGCCGGTGACGCCGTTGAAGACCAGGTAGAGCCGGTGCGTGCCGGCCGGCTGGCTGACCGGCACCGCGGTCTCGACGAAGGCGCCGTTGCCCGTCGTCGCGTTCAGCGTCGCCGTGCCGACCACCGGGCCTGTGGGCGAGTCGAACCGGAGCTCCACGGTGGCCCGCGGGGTGCCCGCCGTCGCCGCCGAGCCGCCCGAGTGCCGCAGCGTCACGGTGGAGACGCCGCCCAGGTTGATCGGGTCGAAGGCGATGTTGTCGCCCACGTCGATGCCGTTGACGTGCTGGCCGCCGCCGGTGTCACCGGTGTTGGCGACCGTCACGTTGGTCTGCACCTGGGCGAACTCCGCCTGCTGCCGCGGTGTCTGGATCACCGCCTGGCCGACCGTGGTCAGCGGCGGCTGGCCGCCGCCACCGAGGTCGGTGTACGAGGCGCTGATGCCGCCGTACAGGTAGCCGCCCGCGTGGTCGGCACCGTCGGCCGGCGACTGCACGGTGCCGGTGCAACCCGTGGTGGAGCCGTCCGGGTGGCCGTGCGTGTCGTGGCCGAGCACGAACGTCACCACGACGCGCGAGCAGTCGATCGGGCCGTCCTCAGGATCCGAAACCTCGACGGTGTACGGGATCGAGTCGCCCCAGTTGAAGAAGGAGCCCGCCAGCGGCGTCGTCACCCGCACCGTGGGCGCCGTGTTGCCGACCACGATGACGGTCGTCAGCACGCCGGTCTTGCCGCTCGAGTCCGTCACCGTCAGCTTGGCCACGTAGGAGCCGTTCTGGGTGTACGTGTACGAGGGGTTCGGGTCCGCCGAGTCGACGGTGCCGTCGTTGGTGAAGTCCCAGGCGTACGAGATGGACTCGCCCGGGTCCGGGTCGAAGGTGCCGGCCGACGAGAACGCGACGGTCAGCGGTGCCTGCCCGGAGGTCGGTGTCGCGGTGAGCTTGACGACCGGCGACCGGGTGCCCTTCACGTACCGGATGACGGAGAGCTGGGCGTCCGGGTTGGCGTTGAAGAAGCCGTCGCCGTACTCCAGCACGTAGAGCGCGCCGTCCGGGCCGAACTCCATCTCCATCGGGTTGTCGAACACGGTGCCCGGCAGGAACTGCTCGACGCCGTTCAGGTTGCCCTTGCCGTCCGTACGCATCATGAAGATCTTGTCCCGGGTGAACTCACCGAAGACGACGGCGTTGTTGTAGTACTCGGGGAACTTCACCTGCGACGTGCTCTCGGCGTCGTACTTGTAGATCGGGCCGCCGTGCGGGCCGACGCCGCCCGTGCCGATCACCGGCCACTTGAAGTCGCAGGGGATCGGCGGGTTCTGCAGGTACGCGCTGCCGCACGGCGTGCGGGCCTCGTACGTGTACCAGAACTGCGGCTGCTGCACGGCCGGCAGCACGGTCAGGCCCGTGTTGTGCCGCGAGTCGTTGACCGGGGCGCCGCAGTTGAACGTGGCACCCGACGTACGCGTGGCGAAGTCGAAGTCCACATAGGGCAGGCTGGGCGAGGCGCAGAAGGGCCAGCCGTAGTTGCCGGCCTTGTTGGCGCTGAACCAGCGGCCGGTGCCTTCCGGTCCGCGGGTCGGGTTGGGCACCCGCGAGTCGGGGGAGTAGTCACCGATGTAGAGCCGGCCGGTGCTGTCGACGTCGAACCGGAACGGGTTGCGCAGGCCCATCAGGAAGATCTCCGGACGGGTCCTCCCACTGGCGTCCTGCGCCTCCGGGAACAGGTTGCCGGCCGGCGACGTGTACGTGCCGTTGGCCTTCACCTTGATCCGCAGCACCTTGCCGCGCAGGTCGTTGGTGTTACCGGCCGAGCGCCGGGCGTCGTAACCGGGGCCCTGCGTGGGCTGGTCGTTGATCGGCGTGAAGCCGTCGGAGCCACCGGCGTTGGTGTCGTCGCCGGTGATCAGGAACAGGTTGCCCTTGCCGTCGAACTTCACCTTGCCGGCCACGTGGCAGCAGATGCCGCGGTCGACGTCGACCCGGATGATCTGCTGCTCGGACGCCATGTCGAGGTGCGGCGTGGGCGACTCCACCAGCTTGAACCGGGAAAGCTGGTTGTAGCCCTTGAACGTGTCCCACGTCGTCGGGTCGGTGCTGGTCGCCGGCGCGTCACCCTCGTTGACACCCGGGGTGGCCGGGTCGTCGACCGGGGTGTCGAGCCGGGGCGCGTAGTAGACGTACACCCACTTGTTCGTGGCGAAGTCGGGGTCGATCGCCAGCGTCTGGAGGCCGTCCTCGTCGTGCGAGTAGACCGGGATCGTGGTGATCACCGGGCTGGCGTTGGTCGCCGGGTCGTACATGCGGATCTGGCCGCCGCGGGTGTTGTGCAGCACCCGCCCGTCGGGCAGCACGGCCAGCGACATGGGCTCGCCGGGCTCGTCGTTGAGCGTGACCTTCTCGTAGTTGGCCAGCACGGTCGCGCCGCAGTCGCCCTCGACCACGCCGGAGGCCCACTGGATGCCGCCGAGCAGGTGCTTCTGGTAGGCCGCGGCCCGGTAGGTCTCGATCGAGTGCCCGAGGCCGGTGTAGAACGAGCGGCCGCCCTGGTAGTCCTTGCACCAGCTGATCGGGTGGTCGAAGCCCATCGTGCCGCCGGTGACGCTGTTCTCGTCGACGGTCGCGAGCACGTGCGACTGCCCGCGGACGTTGGCGGTGAAGTTGTACCACTCCTCGGTCAGCGTCACCGCGCGCGGGACGGTCTCGGTCGCCGGGTGCACCCGGTCGGCGACGTCGACGTTGCCGGGCTCGACACCGGTCACGCCGGCCACCTTGGCGCCGACCAGGGTCTGGTAGAACGCCCAGTCCGGCTCGGTCTCGGCGGCGGCGTGCACGCCGACGTAACCGCCGCCGGCCTTGATGTAGTCCTCGAACGCCGTCTGCTGTGCGGGGTTGAGGATGTCGCCGGTGGTGTTGAGGAAGACCACCGCGCGGAAGCCGCCCAGGTTCTCGGCCGTGAAGTCGGCCGCGTTCTGCGAAGCCGTGACGGTGAACCCGTTCTCCTTGGCCAGCGCCCGGATCGTCGCGACACCGTCCTGGATGGACGGCCGCCGGACGCCGGCGGTCTTGGTGAACACGAGCACCTTGTAGTTCTTCGGCGCCCGCACCGCGGAACGCAGGGCGGCGGGGCCGTTCTCGGCCGCGACCAGCGTCTCCGGGGCGGTCGTGGGACCGGTAGGTCTGGGGTCCGCCTGCGCGGCGCTGGTTGGTGCCAGCGCCACGAGCGGAAGCCCGATCGTCGCGGCGGCCAGTGCTGCCAGCCGTCGGCGGAAGGGGGATGGCATGTCGTCCTCCGGGGTGTGTGGGCGTCGCCTCGGAGGCCGGGCGCGCGCCGCCGCGCCCGGCCGGGTGGTAACCGGGGTGTCAGTGTCCGCGCTTGTAGACGGTCAGCTCGGACATGTTCTGGTACGAGATCGCGGCGAAGTCCAGGGACTGGCCGGGGTTGGCCGCGCCGCCGGGAGCGGTGTCCTGCTCCCAGTTGGCGTGCCGGTAGTCGGCGTCGCCGATCGTCTCGAAGAACTGCTGGAAGTTGATGTCGCCCTCGCCGAGCGGGGTCATCTCGTACCCGTTGGCGAGCGCGCTGTCGCGGTTGCCGTCCTTGGCGTGGAACAGCGGGAACCGGTCGCCGCGCGAGGCCACGTTGAGGATCGGGTCGAACAGGTCGGTGCGCTCGACGCCGCGCTTGTCGACGAACTTCTGGTGCTTGAACCGGGCCACGTACGCCCAGTAGATGTCCAGCTCGAAGAAGACGTACTTCGGGTCGGCCTTGCCGAAGAAGTACTCCAGGCGGCGCATGCCGGACGAGCGGGTCGGCCGGCCGTCGGCGTCGAGCGGGCCCTCGTCGAGCAGGAACGAGTACGCGGCGTCGTGGTTGTGCGTGTAGAGCTTCATGCCGCGCTTGCGGGCCTGCCGGCCCAGCTCGTTCCAGACGTCGGCCGCCGCGTCCCAGTCCGCCTTGTAGTTGGAGTTGGTCGGGTCCGAGCCGGTGCCGATGTGCTTCATGCCCAGGGTCTCGGAGATGTCGAGCTGCTGGGTGAAGGTGGTCGGGTTGATCGAGGTGTGCGTGCCGTTGGCGACCAGCCCGTTGTCGTCGAGGATCTTGCGGATCTCCGCGGGCGTGATCTGCCGGCCGAGAATCGAGGTGTGCTGGGTGTAGCCGGCGAACTCGACCTCCTTGTAGCCGAGCTCGGCGATCCGGGCCAGCACCCGCTCGAAGCCGTACGGGACGCCGCTGTCGTCCGGGGCCGCCGAGATCCGGTCGCGCACCGAGTAGAGGATGATGCCGCGGCGCCGCTCGGGGATCAGCTCCTCGGCGTGCAGCCCGCGGGTGCCGATGGCCGGGGTGCTGGTGGTGAGCACCGGCAGCCCGGCGGCGCCGATGGCGGCACCCGCGGCGGCGGACGCCTTCAGGATGTTGCGCCGGGTGAGCCGGCGACGCTCGGCGGGGTCCATCGGCACGGCTGGGTTCTCGGTCATCGTCGTCCGTCCTCTCGGCGGCAGGGCGCCGCCAATTGCGCGACGGCATGGTGAAGCCGTCACGGGATGATGAGGGTGAATCGATTCAGGCGCCGCCGATGCGCCAGGCGTGGTCGAAGCCGACAGGGGGCAGGGACATGCCGCGGTGCCACGCGCGGCGGGCGACCGGTCTGGGATGACGGCCAACCCGTAGAGATAGGGAGACGATAATGTCTCCAGCGCCCAAAAAGATAGATGGTTGCTGACGAAAGTTCTTAGAAGATCGCCGTAACTTTTGCACGATCACAAGAAAGTCGCGCCTACCAGCTGTGCAGCGTGCCGTCCTCGAGCCGGTTCACCGGCAGCGCGGCGGGCCGGTACGGGTACCGCGCCGCCAGTTCCTCGTCGATGTCGACGCCCAGGCCCGGCTCGTCGGAGGGGTGCAGGTAGCCGCCCGCGAAGTGGTAGCCGTGCGGGAACACCGCGTCGGTCTCCGGCGTGTGCCGCATGTATTCCTGCAGCCCGAAGTTGGGGATCGCGATGTCGAGGTGCAGCGCGGCCGACATGCACACCGGCGACAGGTCGGTCGCACCGTGCGAGCCGCTGCGCACCTGGTAGAGCGCGGCCAGGTCGAAGATCCGGCGCAGGTGGGTGATGCCGCCCGCGTGCACGACGGTGGCCCGGATGTAATCGACGAGCTGCTCGGTGATGAGCTGCTGGCAGTCCCAGATGCCGCTGAACACCTCGCCGATCGCGATCGGCGTGGTGGTGTGCCGGCGGATCAGCCGCAGGCTCTCCTGCAGCTCGGCCGGGGTCGGGTCCTCGATCCAGGTCAGCGCGTACGGCTCGAGGCTCTTGCCCAGCCGGCCCGCCTCGATCGGGGTGAGCCGGTGGTGCACGTCGTGCAGCAGCCGCAGCCCCGGACCGAACTCGTCGCGGACCCGGGCGAACACCGACGGGGTGTGTGCCAGGTAGCGCTCGGTCGACCAGACGTTCTCGGTCGGCACCGAGGCGTCGGCCGGCTCGTAGAACATCTTGTCGCCGCTGACGCCGTAGGTGCTGGCCAGCCCCGGCACGCCGGTCTGCACGCGGACGGCCTTGTAGCCCAGGTCGACGTAGCGGGCGACCTCGACCAGCACCTCGTCGACGGTCTCGGCGTTGGCGTGCCCGTACACGGTGACGCCTTCCCGGCTGCGACCACCGAGCAGCTGGTAGACCGGCATGCCGGCGGCCTTGCCCTTGATGTCCCAGAGCGCGGTGTCGACCGCCGCGATCGCGGTCATCGTCACGGGTCCCCGCCGCCAGTAGGCGCCCTTGTAGAGGTATTGCCAGGTGTCCTCGATGCGGCTGGCGTCGCGGCCGATCAGCGCCGGCACCACGTGCTCGCTCAGATAGCCGGCCACGGCCAGCTCGCGCCCGTTGAGCGTGGCGTCGCCGACGCCGGTCAGGCCGTCGTCCGTGACGATCTTGAGGGTGACGAAGTTGCGACCGGGGCAGGTGACGATCACCCGCGCGTCGACGATCTTCACGACTGCCTCCGTGGTCAGCCCGCGAGCGAACGCAGGTAGGCGAGGTTGTCCCGGGTGCGCTCCGCGAGCGGTAGCGCCGTCGAGAAGTCTTCCACGGTCACCCAGCCGTCGTAACCGACGTCCCGCAGTGCTGTGAGGTACGCCCCGATGTCCGCCTGGCCCTCGCGCAGCGGCGCCCAGTCCGCCGCCCACGCCGTCGAGCCGTCCGGCCGCGTGCCGACCGGGCGCCAGGCGACGTTCTTGACGTGCACGTGCGCGAGGTACGGCCCGAGCAGCTCGAACGCCGCGGTGTGGTCCTCGTGGCCCTCGATGACGAGGTTGCCGACGTCGTGGATGACCGCGACCCGCTCCGGGTCGAGGCCGTCGACGAGGCGCAGGGCGGCCGAGGCCGAGGCGGCGATCGTGCCGTGGTGCAGCTCGACGAGGCCGGTCACGCCGTGGGTCGCGGCGCGCTCGGCCGCCCAGGCGAGGTCGTCCCGGGTCTTCGCGAACAGCTCCGGGTACGGCGCGCTGCCGAGCTTCGGCATGGTGATCCGGACGCGGCCGGCGCCGAGCGTGGCCGTGGCCGCGAGCACCCGCTCGACGTTGTCGCGGTCCGCGCTCGGCACGTAGGCGCCGACGCCGGAGTAGTCGAGGCCCGCGCCCCGGGTGATCCGGTCGATCTCCGGGAGGCTCTCCTCCAGCGTCTCGAGCGGCCAGGTGGCGCGGTTGCCCGCCCAGAAGCCGGGCCGGGCCGCGTCCTCCTGGTCCGTGACCCGCCACTCCACGCCGTCCCAGCCCTGCGCGGCCAGCTCGTGCGCCGCCTCCGCCGGCGTCCACTCCGGAGTCGACGCCGTGAACACCGAGAACCGCATCAGGACACCTCCGCCAGGTCGTCGAGGGCACCGCTGAGCACGTCGTCGACCGAGACCGGCCGGCCGAGCGCCGCGGACGCGTACACCGCGTAGACGACAGCGACCGCGAGCAGGCCGTCGCGCAGTCCGACCCCGGGTGGCCGCCCCCCGTCGATGGCGGCCACCACGTCCTCGTACTGCCGCAGGTGCCCGACGACGAACGCGTCGGCGGGCTTGGCCGCGCCGGTGCGCTCGCCGGCCGGCACCGCGTCCTCGGCCCGCTCGACCGGCGCGGGGCCGGCGGTGGCGTTGAGGAACTCGAGCTGGTCGTCGTGGATCACCGCCGAGCCGGCGGTGCCGTGCAGCTGCACCCGCACGCCGATGCCCGGATGGCCCGCGGTGGTGGCGTGCAGGGTCGCGAGCGCGCCGTTCGCGAAGCGCAGGATCGCCACGGCGACGTCCTCCACCTCGATGTCCTCGTGCGCGAGCCGGGCCGTGAACGCCGAAACGGTGGTCGGCGCGCCGAGCAGCCAGAGCAGCAGGTCGACGGTGTGCACGCCCTGGTTCATCAGCGCGCCGCCGCCGTCGAGGCGCCAGGTGCCGCGCCAGTCGGCCTGGTCGTAGTAGGACTGCGCCCGCCACCACGGCACCGACGCCACCGCGGAGGTGAGCCGGCCCAGGCCGCCGCCGTGCGCCGCGGCGGCGACCGCGACGCTGGCCGGGTCGAACCGGTGCTGGCTGACGACCGAGGCGACCAGGCCGCGCCGCGCGAACTCGTCCGCGCGGTCGGCGAGGGCGCGCGCGGCGCGTGGCGAGACGTCCAGCGGCTTCTCGACGAGGACGTGGGCGCCCTGCTCCAGGGCCTGTTCGGCGAGGGCGACGTGCAGGCCGGTCGGGGCGCAGATCGTCACCAGGCTCTTGGGCTCTGCCATGAGGGTGGCGTGTCCGGCCGGCCTGGCGGCGCCGGCCTTGACGATCCGTTCGGCGAGCGCCTCCCGGGCCGCCTCGTCGGGGTCGACGATCGCGGCCACCCGCAGGCGGGGGTGGCGCAGCACGGCGTCGGCGTGGGTCTGGCCGATGATGCCGGCGCCGACCACGGTGACGGGGATGGTGCTCATCGGGTTTGCACTCCGATCTCGTCGGTGAGCGCGGCGAACGCCCGGGCGGCCCGGCCGAACGCCGCCGGCCCGGAGAAGCCGCCGGTCGCGGTCTGCAGGGCCAGGTGCGGTTCGAGGGAGGCGAAGCCGGCGTAGCCGTCGTCGCGCAGGGCGGTCAGGGTCTCCTTCAGCTCGCCGTCGCCGTCGCCGGCGGGGACGACCACGCCCGTCGCGGCGATGGCGTCCTTGACCTGGAGATATTCGAGGTACGGGCGGAGCATGGCGTAGCCGTCGGTGAACGGGCGGACGCCGACCTGGACGAAGTTGGCGTTGTCCCACGCGACCCGCAGCGCGGGGGAGCCGACGGCTTCCACGATGTCGCGTACGCGATCAGGTGTGTCGCCGTAGATCTCCTTCTCGTTCTCGTGGACCAGGACCACGCCCTCGGCCTCGGCGGTGGTGGCCCAGTCGCGCATGCGGGTCAGCACCTCGTCGCGAATCTGCTCGGGGGTGCTGGTCTCGGGCCGGTAGAAGGAGAACAGCCTGATGTAACGGCACTCGAGTCGGTGTGCGGCTCCGATGGCCCGGCGCAGGCGGTCGCGCTCGCCGTCGGGGTCGTCGGTGATGCTGACCTTGCCGATCGGAGAGGCGATCGCGGAGACCGCCATGTTGCGTTCGTCGAGGAGGGACTTGACGGTCTCCAGCTGCGATTCGTCGAGGTCGACGACGTTCACGTCCCACGCGCTGCGCAGCTCGAGGTGCCGGGCGCCGAGCGCCGACAGCACGGCGAGCTGCACCACCGGGTCCGGGTCGATCTCGTCGCCGAAGCCGGACAGGGTCCACACCGTCACCGCACGCCTCCCGTGGTCAGGCCGGCCACCAGATACCTCTGGAAGACAAGGTAGAGCGCCACGACCGGCACGGCGCAGACCAACGCGGCCGCCATGAGCTGCCCGTACACCGGAAGTGCCCCGCCTTCCTGGCTCGCGCCGAAGATCTGTAGCTCGACCGCCGCGGTGCGGGTGTCGGGGTTGGTCAGCACCGAGGCGAACAGCACGTCGTTCCAGCCGAGCAGGAACGCGAAGACGCCGCTGACCACCAGGCCGGGCCAGCTCAGCGGCGCGATGACCCGGGTGAGCACCCGCCACGGGCTCGCGCCGTCGACGCGGGCGGCCTCGTCCAGCTCCGGCGGCAGCTCGCGCAGGTAGGTGACCATCACCCAGGTCGAGAACGGCAGGGCGAAGGTGAGGTACGTGACGAGGACCGCTCCTCTCGTGCCGATGATCGTGACGCCGAGGGCCGTGGCGGCGCTGGCGAACAGCACGAAGACCGGGAGCAGGAGCAGCGTGCCGGGGATGCTCTGGAGGGCGAGCAGGGCGCGCAGGACCGCGATCCGGCCGCGGAAGGCGTAGCGGACGAGGACGTACGCGCTGATGAGGGCGACGAACGCGCTGACGACCGCGACGGCGCCGGCGACGAGGACGCTGTTGACGAGGCCCCGGCCGAGGTTGGTGGTCTGCCAGATGCGGGCGTAGTTCTCGATGTGGAAGCCGTCGGGCCAGAGGGCGCCGCGGGCGACGGCCAGGTCGGAGCTCACGCTCGCGATGGCCATGTAGGCGAGCGGGCCGAGGACGATCAGGAGCAGGACGGTCAGGGTCGCCGCCCTGGCCGGGGCGGGCAGCAGGCGGGCTACTTCTTCCGAGCGGCTCTTCGTCATTTGTTGCCTCTTCCGGTGTCCAGCCGGACGGCCCGCAGGTAGATCGCCATCGGGATCGCCACCAGGATCAGCGAGACGACGGCCATCGCGACGCTGAGCCCGAACTCGAAGTTCTGGAAGCTCTCCACGTAGGTGAGCACGGGCAGGACCTCCACGTCGTACGGGCTCGGCACGCCGAACAGGACGAACGGCAGCGTGAAGCTGTTGACGTTGTGCAGGAAGGAGATCACCAGGCCGAGCGAGACCGGGCCGCGGAGCTGGGGGAGCACGACGTAGCGGAGCTTCGCCCAGGCGCCGGCGCCGTCGAGGGCGGCGGCCTCGTGCACGGTCGCGTCGACCGACTGGAGGCCGGCGGCGGCCAGCAGGTAGACCAGCGGCCAGCCGGCCCAGAGCTGCACGATGACGAGCGCCCAGAAGCTGCGCGGGCCGTTGAGCCAGAGCCCTTCGGTGCCGAAGATCCGGTTGGCGATGCCGTCGGGCTGCAGGATGATCCGCCAGGTGCTGCCGACCACGAACGCGGGCAGCACGTAGGGGACCAGCAGGACCGAGCGGACCAGGCCGCGGCCCTTGAAGCGGTCCTGGGTGGCGATGGCTGCGGCCAGGCCGAGCGGCAGGCAGCCGATCGTGACCAGCGCCGAGTAGCCGAGGCTGACGCCGATCGCGTGCACGAGGTGCGAGCCCTTGACCGCCTCGACGTAGTTGTCGAACCCGATGAACTCGGCGCCGACCCACTCGCGGATCGAGTACTGGTCGAGGTCGAGCAGGGAGATGTAGAGGGCCAGCGCCAACGGGATGCCGATGACGATCAGGGTGAGCAGGCCGCCCGGCAGGAACATCCAGAGTGGACGTCCCTGCCGGGTGGCGGTGCGCGTTGTCTTGGTCATTTGGCCTTGTCGAGCGCTTCCTGCGCGGTCTTCTGCGCGGCGCCGAGCAGGCCCGTCAGCTTGGCGTCGTCGACCCGGCCCGCCGACAGGTCGGGGATCGACTGGACCACGACGTTGGTCAGGGCGAGCTGCACCTGGCTCCAGCCGCCGGTGAACGGGGTGTTGGCCGACTTGCCGGCCGACTCGACGATCGCGGCCAGTGCCGGGTCGCTGCCGAGGGCGGTGGCGGCGGCCTGGTTGGTCGGCAGCTCACCGAACGTCTTGTAGTAACGACGTGGTGGTCAGCCACCCGATCTGCCGCCATGGCGCATGAATGTACGAGCCTGGCGGGTTGCCGCCCATGGCGTGCCGCCACACACTGCCCGGGGGTGTTATGTGGCAGGCGCGTCGATGCGCGGGAAGATCGCGGCCGGCTTCTCGACGCGGGCACCGGCCATCCCGGCTCCCAGCCAGTCGTCGGCGGCGAGCCGGAGGTCGGCGGGCTGGCCGAGCGCGGCCAGGATCTCCGCGGCGGCGTCGGGCAGCACCGGGCGCAGCAGCACGGCCGCGGCCCGCACGGCGGCGGCGGTGTGCAGCAGGCAGGTGTCGAGCCGGTCCGCCTCGGACGGTTGTTTCGCCAGGTGCCAGGGCGCGTGCTCGTCGACGTACGAGTTGGCCCGGCCGACCAGGGTCGTCAGGTGCTGGACGGCGGCGCGGTGGTCGAAGGCGGCCATCGCCTGGTCGAAGCCGCTCGCCGCGGTGGCGACCGCGGGCCCGAGGCCGCCGGCGCGGTCACCCGCGGGCACGACGCTGCCGCGGTAGCGGCCGACCATGCTGGTCACCCGGTTGACCAGGTTGCCGAGCCCGTTGGCGAGGTCGGTGTTGTAGGCGGCGACGATCCGCTCCTCGGTGATGTCGCCGTCACCGAACGGCGCGAAAGTGGCGAGCAGTGCATATCGGACAGCCCGCGCGCCGAACCGTTCGACGAGCGCGACGGGGTCCACCGCGTTGCCGAGGCTCTTGCCGATCTTGCGCCCGCCCGCGGTGATGTAACCGTGCACGACCAGGTCCGTCGGCAGCGGCAGGCCCGCGGAGAGCAGCATCGCCGGCCAGTAGACGGCGTGGAAGCGGATCACACCCTTGCCCATGACGTGGACGCGGCGCGCCGCACCGGCCCAGAACCGCTCGTAGCGCGGGTCGCCGGCGGTCCAGCCCAGCGCGTTCGTGTAGTTGGTCAGCGCGTCGATCCAGACGTACATCACCTGGCTGTCGTCGCCCGGCACCGGGATGCCCCAACCCCGCGCCCGGTGCGCCGACCGGGAGATGCTGATGTCCTGCAGGCCGGCGCGGACGAACGAGATGACCTCGTTGCGGCGCGTCTCGGGATGGATGACCAGCTCGCCCGACTCAAGGCATTTGAGCAGGTCGTCCTGATAGCGGGAGAGCCGGAAGAAGTAGTTCTGCTCGCGCACCGGCTCGGGCGCGGTCAGGTGCTCGGGGCACGCGCCGTCGACCAGCTCACCGGGCTCGTAGAACTGCTCGCACCCGACGCAGTAGAGGCCCTCGTACGCCCGCGAGTAGATGTCACCGGCCGCCGCCATCCGCTGCCAGATCTCCGTCGCCCCCGCGAGGTGCAGCGGGTCGACGCTGGTCCGGACGAAATGGTCGGGGGCGCACCCGAGCCGCGCGAGGAGGTCCTGGAAGCTGGCCGCGTTGCGGGCCACGAGATCGGCGGTGGCAATGCCGGCGGTCTCTGCCGCGAGGACATTCTTGAGCGCGTTCTCGTCGGATCCGGTCAGGAAGAAGACGTCGTCGAGGTGGGTGCGCATGAAACGGGCGTACGCGTCGGTCTCCACGAACTCGAGCGCATGACCGAGATGGGGTCGCGCATTGACGTACGGAATCGTCGTCGAAATGAAGCCGGTGCCCGTCATGCCTTTGACGCTAGTGAGGCGCGCCACCGGTTATTCCGCTCCGGTGTGTCCGCCGTCCCGGGCGTGGCGGCGGCACGTAGGGTGTCGAACACACGTACAGGGGGAGGATCGCGTGCGGGTGCTCGGCGTCGACCCGGGGCTGACGCGGTGCGGCGTCGGCGTGGTGGAGGGCGTGCCCGGCCGACCGTGCACATTGGTCGCCTACTACGTGGTCTACACCGACCCGGCCGACGACCTGTCGCTGCGGCTGCTGCACCTCGACCGCACGCTGACCGACCTCGTCGCCGAGCACAAGCCGCAGAGTGTCGCGGTGGAGCGGGTGTTCAGCCAGCACAACGTGCGTACGGTGATGGGCACCGCGCAGGCCAGCGCGGTGGCGGTGCTGGCCGGGGCGCGGGCCGGGCTGCCGGTCTCGACCTACACGCCGAGCGAGGTCAAGGCCGCCGTCACCGGCTCGGGCCAGGCCGAGAAGGCGCAGGTCACCTCGATGGTCACCCGGCTGCTGCGGCTCGACGCGCCACCGCGACCGGCGGACGCGGCGGACGCGCTGGCACTGGCCATCTGCCACATCTGGCGGGGCGGCACCAAGGCGAAGATCGAGGCGGCGGCGGCCGTCAGAAGGGCAGGTCGAAGGTGATCGCCAGCGTGAGCGGAGTGGTCGCCGCGGTGTCGCCGGACGGCGCGGTCATCGAGGTCGGCGGCGTGGGCCTGGCCGTGCACTGCGCGCCCGGCACGCTCGCCGGCCTGCGCCAGGGCCAGCCCGCCCGGCTGGCGACGAGCATGGTCGTGCGGGAGGACTCGCTGACCTTGTACGGCTTCGCTACCGACGACGAGAAGCAGCTGTTCGAGCTGCTGCAGACGGCGAGCGGCGTCGGCCCGCGGCTGGCACAGGCCGTGCTCGCGGTGCACCACCCCGACGTGGTCCGCAAGGCGATCGCCAACGCCGACACCGCGACGCTGACCCGCGTGCCGGGCATCGGCAAGAAGGGCGCGGAACGCCTGGTGCTGGAGCTGCGCGACCGGATCGGCCCGATCGCGGTCGGCGCCGACGGCGCGGCCGGCGTGGTCGGCGCGGTCTGGCACGAGCAGGTGCGTCAGGGCCTGGTCGGTCTGGGTTGGACGGCGTCGCAGGCCGACCAGGCGGTGACGGCGGTGGCCGAGAAGGCGACCGGCGACGAGCCGGTGCCGACCCTGCTCAAGATGGCGATCCAACTGCTCGGCCGGTCCCGATGAGCGAGGTGTCGGCGTATATCGCGGAGGGGGACCAGGACGCCGAGGCGACGGTCCGGCCGAAGCGCCTGGCCGAGTTCATCGCGCAGCACCGGGTCCGCGACCAGCTCGACCTGCTGCTGCGCGGCGCGATGGGCCGCGGCACCCCACCGGACCACATCCTCTTGTCAGGGCCGCCCGGCCTCGGGAAGACGACCCTGGCCAACATCGTGGCGGCCGAGCTGGGCAGTGGGATCCGCGTGACCAGTGGGCCGGCGATCGAGCGGTCCGGTGACCTCGCCGCGATCCTGACCAGCCTCGCCGGCGGTGACGTGCTGTTCATCGACGAGATCCACCGCATCGCGAAGCCGGCCGAGGAGCTGCTCTACTCCGCGATGGAGGACTTCCGGGTCGACGTCGTGGTCGGCAAGGGGCCCGGCGCCACCGCGATCCCGCTCGACGTCGAGCCGTTCACCCTCGTCGGCGCGACCACCCGGTCCGGGCTGCTGACCGGGCCGATGCGCGACCGGTTCGGGTTCGTCGCCCACCTCGACTTCTACGCCGCCGCCGATCTCGAGTCCCTCCTGCACCGCTCGGCGCGGATCCTGGGCGTGCCGATCACCGACGACGGCGCCCGCGAGATCGCCGGGCGGTCGCGGGGTACGCCGCGCATCGCCAACCGGCTGCTGCGCCGGGTGCGGGACTTCGCCGAGGTCCGCGGCGACGGGACGGTCACCCTGGCCACGGCGAAAGAGGCGCTCCAGGTGTACGACGTGGACGCGCTCGGCCTCGACCGGCTCGACCGGGCCGTGCTCTCCGCCCTGGTCGACTCGTTCAAGGGCGGCCCGGTCGGGCTGTCGACGCTGGCCGTGGCGGTCGGGGAGCAGCCGGACACCGTCGAGGAGGTCTGCGAGCCGTTCCTGGTCAGGGCGGGGTTGCTGGCCCGCACACCGCGGGGCCGGGTGGCCACCGAAGCGGCCTGGCAACACCTTGGTCGCACGCCGCCAGTGGGGCCCGGGCGGGCCCCCGGACAAAACGATCTCTTCTCCGCCGAACAGCGTTTTCCGTGATCCGAAAGTGATCAGCGCGGCATTCGGCGTTCTCAGCCAGACCGACTAGACTCGCCGCGGTCCGTAGGGGACGACATTTCTGCCTGCGCTGGGCGACCCCCACGTCCAGCGAAGGCCAATGGGAAGGTTTTCACCGTGCTCGCAGCATCAGCCTCTGGCGGCGGCAGCTTCCTGCCGCTGCTTATGATCGTTCTGCTGTTCGGCGTCATGTACTTCATGATGATCCGCCCCCAGCAGAAGCGCCGCCGCGAAGCCCAGCAGATGCAGTCCACCCTCGGCCCGGGCGCCGAGGTCGTGACGATCGGCGGCCTGCACGGCACCGTCGTCGAGACCGACGCCGAGACCGTCACGCTCGAGGCCGCCCCCGGTGTGCACCTGCGCTACGCGCGTCCGGCCGTCGCCCGCGTGCTGAAGAACGACGTGCCTGAGCCCGCCGCGCCCCCCGCCGCGGAGACGATCACGTCGCCGGTCGAGCCCGCCAAGGACTGACCGCGGGGTTACGGCCGGGGTCGACAGCTAACTCCCAGCGACCCCGGCATAGCCTTGCGTTCGAACGAGCGGGTCTCCCGACTCGATCGACTTTGATGGATAATCACGCCGGCTCCGTCCCGCAGAGCCGGCGTACCGCGCCTGCCCGGCGTGGACCGCTGCATCGACCCGCGCCGACGCACCCGCGACGGCCCCCAGCACAGGGAGACCCGCTGCCGTGGCACCACCTCAGCGACAGATGCACCCGGGGCGGCAGATAGCCGTCCTCGCGGGCCTCTTCGTCGTCCTCTACGCCCTGGTGTTCTTCGCAGGTGCCAGCGGCAGCGTGCAGGACCGATTGCACCCGAAGCTGGGTCTCGACCTGGTCGGCGGCACCCGGATGACGCTCCAGGCGACGACCGAGGGCAACCGCCCGCCGTCGGCGGAGTCGCTCGACCAGGCCCGGGACATCATCGAGCAGCGGGTCAACGCGCGCGGTGTGGCCGAGGCCGAGGTGGTCACCGAGGGCAACCGCAACATCGTCGTCTCCCTCCCGGGCAAGAACGCCGACCTGAGCGGCATCGCCCAGACCGCCGAGCTGCGGTTCCGGAAGGTCATCAACATCACCAACGGCACCGGGCCAGCCCCGGCGCCGACCGCGACCCCGGCGCCCTCCGGTTCGCCCAACCCGAACCCGAGCGGCACGCCGACGGCACCGCCCGCCGCGACCGGAGCCCCGTCGGCCACCGCCACGCCGGGCACCGGCGGCTCGGGCGGCGGCGCGGAGGCGACCGCGACCCCGACGCCGACCCCCACGGCGAACGCACCTAGCGCCACCCCGAACCCGGCACCGTCCGGCTCGGCCGCGCCGGCCCCGGTGCCGGCCGACGTCGAGGCGGCCCGCAAGGCCGTCGAGGCCAAGGTCGGCCCCGCCGCGTGGGCGGCCGCCAGCGGCCTGCAGGCGCCGGACCCGGGCACCGACCCGGCCGTGACCGAGTCGCTCAAGCCGTTCGGCCAGCTCAGCCCGACCGAGGTCGCGGTGCTGACGCCGCAGATGCAGTTCAACGTGCCGACGATCACCTGTGACCAGCTTGACAAGCGACCGCCCGGCTCGATCAGCAAGGTCGACCAGCAGGCGGTCTCCTGCCAGGCCGGCGGCAAGTACCTGCTCGACGTGTCGAAGGTGTCCGGCACCGACGTCGGCGGCGCCAACGCGCAGATCGACCAGCAGGGCCAGTGGGTGGTCAGCCTCGACTTCAAGGGCGACGGCCAGGAGAAGTGGACGGCGCTGACCCGCGAGGCGTACCAGAACAGCGGTCAGACCTGTGACCAGTCGACCCTGCAGAACGGCAACTGCCTCGTCGCGGTGGTGCTCGACAACGGGATCATCTCGGCGCCCGAGATCCAGGGCGTGCTGACCGGCGACTCGCAGATCTCCGGCAGCTTCACCTCGCAGAGCGCCGACGAGCTGGCCGGCCAGCTCCGGTACGGCGCGCTGCCGCTCACCTTCACGGCCGCCGACCAGGAGAACCTCTCGCCGACCCTCGGCGCCGAATACCTCCGGGCCGGTCTGATCGCCGCGGGCATCGGCCTGCTGCTGGTCGCGATCTACGCGTTCTTCTACTACCGCCTGCTGGGCACCGTGATCGTGCTGAGCCTGGTGCTCTCCGCCGGTCTCGTCTTCGGCGCGCTGGTGTTCCTCGGCCGCCAGATCGGCTTCACGCTGACCCTCGCCGGCATCGCGGGCTTCATCGTCTCGCTCGGTGTGGCGGCGGACTCGTTCGTCATCTACTTCGAACGTCTGAAAGACGAGATACGTGAGGGCCGGTCGCCGCGCAGTGCGGTGCCCCGGGCCTGGGCCCGTGCCCGCCGGACGATCATCTCGGCCAACGCCATCTCGATCATGGCGGCGGTGGTGCTCTACATCGTCTCGGTCGGCACGGTGAAGGGCTTCGCGTTCGCGCTGGGCCTGGCCACCATCCTCGACCTGGTCGTCGTGTTCCTCTTCCGACACCCGATCATGACGATGTTCGCCAACACCAAGGCGTTCCTCTCACCGCGGGTCAGCGGCCTCGGCCGGATCCTCGAGCAACAGCACGACGACGACGGCGACGAGCCGCGCAACCCGCGTACGCGCACGTCGCGACGTGCCAAGGAGGCCTGAGATGTCCAAGTCGGGTTTGGCCAACCGGCTCTACCGCGGTGAGGCCGGTCTCAACCTGATCGGCAAGCGGAAGATCTGGTTCGGCGTCGCGGGCGCGCTGATCCTGGTGGCGCTGCTGAGCTTCGGGATCAACCGGTTCACGCTCGGCATCGAGTTCGCCGGTGGCAACCAGTTCATCGTCCCGGCGAGCAACAGCGTCACGCTCAGCGACGCGCAGGACGCCGTCGACAAGGCGCTGGCCGACAACAACACCGAGGCCACCGCGCTGCCGGCGACGGAGGTCGGCCGGGGCGGTCAGGCGTGGTACGAGATCCGCACCTCGGAGCTCGACGCCAACAAGATCACCGCTGTGAAGGACCAGATCGCACAGGAGCTGGGCGTCCCGTCCGAGGAGATCAACGACAGCGCGGTCAGCGCGGCCTGGGGCAAGCAGGTCACCGAGCGCGCGCTGCTCGGTCTGGTGATCTTCGTGGCGCTGGTGATGGTCTACCTGATCCTGCGCTTCGAGTGGCGGATGGCGGTCGCCGCCGTCTCCTCGCTGTTGCTCAACCTGGTGCTGACCGCCGGTCTCTACTCCTTAGCCAAGTTCGAGGTGACGCCGGCGACCATCATCGGTTTCCTGACGATCCTCGGCTTCGCCCTCTACGACGTGGTCGTGGTGTTCGACAAGGTCCAGGAGAACACCAGAGGCATCACGGCGAGCGGCACGACGACGTACGGCGAGGCCGCGAACCTCGCGATCAACCAGACCCTGATGCGGTCGATCAACACCGGTCTGGTCGCGCTGCTCCCGGTCGGCGGCCTGCTGATCGCCGGCCTGAGCGGCGCGAGCACGCTGGCCGACCTGGGCCTGGTGCTGTTCGTCGGTATGGCCGTCGCGGTCTACTCGTCGATCTTCTTCGCCACGCCGGTGCTGGTCACGCTCAAGGAGTTCGAGCCGCGCATCCAGGCGCACACCAAGCGCGTGCTGGCCCGCCGGGCGGCGATCGCCCGCGGCGAGGTCGCGCCGAAGAAGGGCGAGGCCGCGCCGGCCGCGGCCCGGCAGCCCCGCCAGGCCGCGCCCGAGCAGGCTTCCGAGGTCGGCGCGCTGGCCGGCTCGGCACCGAAGGTCGGCTCGCGGCCGACCGGGGCCAAGCGCTCCGGCGGTGGCCGCGGCGGGCGTCCGGGCGGCAACCGCCCAGGCGG
This sequence comes from Asanoa sp. NPDC050611, assembly GCF_040654855.1. Classification (NCBI taxonomy): domain Bacteria; kingdom Bacillati; phylum Actinomycetota; class Actinomycetes; order Micromonosporales; family Micromonosporaceae; genus Asanoa; species Asanoa sp. NPDC050611. Next base: position 18,320 of record NZ_JBFAIU010000033.1, on the reverse strand, counting down.
CAAGCGCCGCTGACCGTGGACGAGAAGGCACTCGCCGAGCTGGTGGTCAGGCACGTCATCGACGTGCCCGACTTCCCGCATGCCGGCATCCTGTTCAAGGACATCACCCCGCTGTTCGAGGACGGCCCGGCGTTCCGGCAGGTGGTCGATGGCATCGTCGACCACCACGGCCGGTCGTCGTTCGACGTGGTCGCGGGGGTCGAGGCCCGCGGGTTCCTGCTCGCGGGCGCGATCGGGTACGCGACCGGCGCCGGCGTGCTGCCGGTGCGCAAGGCCGGCAAGCTGCCCCGGGAGGTGCTGGCCGCCTCGTACGCGCTGGAGTACGGCGAGGCCACCCTCGAGGTGCACCGGGACGCGATCGAGCCGGGCCAGCGGATCCTGGTGGTCGACGACGTGCTGGCCACGGGCGGCACGGCCGAGGCCACTCTCGCGCTGATCGAGCAGGCCGGGGGAATCGTCACGGGCTTCAGCGTGTTGATCGAGTTAGCGTTCCTACACGGTCGGGAGCGACTCGCCCCTCGCGACGTACACACCCTTTTGACCGTTTAGTCGGTCTCTGCCATTCCGGGCGGGATCGGCCGGACGGGTAGAATTGGGGGCGCCCGGTCCCGACCCGGCACGGATCGCCACCACCTGGCTAGCGCAGGTGTTGCCGGCCCGATACGGTCGGTGGATCGCGAGGTGTTGAGGAGGCCGGTGTCCCACGACGTCGCCCCACCGGTGGCAGGCGCGACGCGCCCGACCGGCGAGGCAGAGCACACGACCGGGCTATCGACGGAAGAGTCGACCCCGGCCGTCACCGACGCACGCCCCGAGACCGAGGCTCCCGAGAGCAACGGCACCGGGGGCGCACCCGGCGCCCCGATCGTCACCGCGGCCCGGCCCGGCGGCAACGTCGGCGCGGCCGCCACGGTCACGCCCGACAAGAAGGACGACGCGGCGCAGGCGACGACCGCCGACCCCGCGGCCGACGAGGTCGAGGAGGACACCGAGTCGACCGTGGAGTGGCCGGCCAACGGCCGTTCGCCCTACGAGGTCGACGACGAGGGCGCCGACGCCGAAAGCGGCGTCGTGGTGCCGTTCCGCGAGCGGGCCACCGCCGCCAGCGAGAGCGGCGGCTTCGGCCTGGCCGGCACGCCCACCGGGCGGCGGGTCCGGGCGCGGCTGGCCCGGTTCAACGCACCCTGGCAGGCGCCGCAGGTCAGCGAGGTGCTCGAGCCGCTGATCGCGACCCACCGGGCGAGCCACCCCAAGGCCGACGCCCGGCTGCTGCAGCGCGCGTTCGACACGGCCGCCCGCTGGCACTCCGGGCAATACCGGAAGTCCGGCGACCCCTACATCACCCACCCGCTGGCGGTCGCGACCATCCTGGCCAACCTCGGGATGGACACCACCACGCTGGTCGCCGCGCTGCTGCACGACACCATCGAGGACACCGACTACACGCTCGACTCGATGCGCACCGACTTCGGTGGCGAGGTCGCGCTGCTCGTCGACGGCGTCACCAAGCTCGACAAGGTCAAGCTCGGCGACGCGGCCAAGGCCGAGACGATCCGCAAGATGGTCGTCGCGATGGCCAAGGACCCGCGCGTCCTGGTGATCAAGCTGGCCGACCGGCTGCACAACATGCGCACCCTGACCTTCCTCCCGCGGCCCAAGCAGGAGCAGAAGGCCAAGGAGACGCTGGAGATCCTCGCGCCGCTGGCCCACCGCCTCGGTATGAACACGATCAAGTGGGAGCTCGAGGACCTGGCGTTCGGCACGCTGTTCCCGAAGCGGTTCGAGGAGATCAACCGCCTGATCGGTGAGCACCAGCCCCAGCGCGAGGCGCTGCTGCGCCAGGTGACCCAGAAGGTGCACACCGACCTGCGCTCCGCGAAGATCAAGGCGGAGACCACCGGCCGGCCGAAGCACCTCTACTCGATCTACCAGAAGATGATCGTGCGGGGTCGCGACTTCAACGACATCTACGACCTCGTCGGCGTCCGCATCCTGGTCGACACCGTCCGGGACTGCTACGCGGCGCTCGGTGTGATCCACGCGAACTGGCAGCCCGTGCCGGGCCGGTTCAAGGACTACATCGCGATGCCGAAGTTCAACATGTACCAGTCGCTGCACACGACCGTGATCGGTCCGACCGGCAAGCCCGTCGAGATGCAGATCCGCACGTACGCGATGCACCGCACCGCGGAGTTCGGCATCGCCGCGCACTGGAAGTACAAGGAGCAGAAGGGCGCGACGATCGTCGGCCCGCCGGCGCACATCGACGAGATGACCTGGCTGCGCCAGTTGCTCGACTGGCAGCGGGAGGCGAGCGACCCGAGCGAGTTCCTCGACGCGCTCCGGTTCGACCTCTCCAGCCAGGAGGTCTACGTCTTCACGCCCAAGGGCGACGTGATACCGCTGCCGACGGGCTCGACACCGGTCGACTTCGCCTACGCGGTGCACACCGAGGTCGGCCACAAGTGCATCGGCGCCCGGGTCAACGGCAAGCTAGTGCCGCTGGAGTCGACGCTGTCCAACGGCGACGTGATCGAGATCTTCACGTCGAAGTCCGACACGGCCGGCCCCACCCAGGACTGGCTCGGCTTCGTCAAGTCGCCGCGGGCGCGCACGAAGATCCGGCAGTACTTCAACAAGGAGCGCCGCGAAGAGGCGATCGAGGCCGGCAAGGACGCGATCGTCAAGGCGATGCGCAAGCAGGGCGTGCCGCTGCAGCGCATGCTGACGACCGACAACCTGATGACCATCGCCCGCGACCTGCACCTGGCCGACGTCGCGTCGCTCTACGCGGCGGTCGGCGACAACCAGGTGTCGGCGCAGTCCGTGGTGCAGCGCCTGATGGCCTCCTACGGCGGGGAAGAGGGCGCGGCCGAGGACCTGGCCGAGACCGCCGTCGCCACCCGCCCGCCGCGCAGCCGCACCGCCGGCCACGACCCGGGTGTCGTGGTCAAGGGCGTCAGCGACGTCTGGATCAAGCTGGCCCGGTGTTGCACGCCGGTGCCGCCGGACGCGGTGTTCGGCTTCGTCACCCGCTCCGGCGGGGTGTCGGTGCACCGCGAGGACTGCGCCAACGCCGAAGACCTGAAGGCACAGCCCGAGCGGGTGCTCGAGGTGAGCTGGAAGCTCACGTCGGCGTCGACGTTCCTGGTCGCGATCCAGGTCGAGGCGCTCGACCGGCACAAGCTGCTCGCCGACGTGACCCGCGTGCTCTCCGACGAGCGGGTCAACATCCTGTCGGCGACGGTCACCACGACCCGCGACCGGGTGGCGGTGAGCCGGTTCAGCTTCGAGATGGCCGACCCCAAGCACCTGGGCCATCTGCTGGCCGCGGTGCGCAAGGTGGACGGCGTCTTCGACGCCTACCGCGTGACCTCCGGCGCCTGACTGACGCACGCGTGACCGGGCCCTGACACGCTGTCGGGGCCCGGCGGTTTGCCGCACCCGGTGTGGTTTACAACACTTCTGCAACGTTGGCACCGATCGCCGCGTCTCCATTAACCAGAGAGCGATACTCCGCGTGCTCGGGACCGATCGGGCGGATCGCCGCGATCCCGGCAATGCGGATCAGGAACGTCCTCCCTCCGGCCTCGACCAGGTCCGCCGATCGGCCGTCCACAATCCTTCGATCGGCCGAGATCGCAGTGATGCTTGTCTCATTCTGGTCGCTTGAGTGGGCAAACTGGCTCATGTTCCGATCGTGCGAGCCGGGGGGTGGCCGCATACCCTCCATGGGTGGTTCAACGCGTCCAGCCTGCCGGGGCTGGCCCTGATCTCTGGTCAGGCGCGGAAGGGAGTGGTGTGGGCGTGGGTAGGCGTCAGCATGTGCCGGTCGACTCCGACACCGCTCCCGTCTACGTCCCAGAGCCGCCGTCCGACGCGGAGAAATACAGCTACTTCCAGAAGCCGAAGCCGTGGATCTTCGCCTGGATCTTCGTCTCCGCGCTCGGGATCCTCTACGGCTATGTGATGGTGGCGCTCAAGTCGCCGCTCACGACGCCGGCGCTGCTCGTGTTGCCCATCATGGTCATGCCGGTGCTGGTCAACTTCTGGCTGCGCAGCCACAAGCCGCGGCTGACGCTCGAGCAGCACAAGGCGGTCCTCGCCAAGTACCAGCCGGACCCGGGCGACACCGTCGACATCTGGGTGCCGATCTGCGGCGAACCGATCCCCGTGCTGCGCAACACCTGCCGGACCGTGGCGGCCCTGGAGTGGCACGCCCCGGTGATGCGCTACCTGCTCGACGACGGTGACCCGCGCCCCGAGGTCGAGGCGATGGCGCTGGAGTTCGGCTTCGTCTACGTGCGCCGGCGCGACGCGCCGCCCGGGCGGGAGCCGCGCGAGGGCGAGCGGGGCTGGCTGAAGAAGGCCGGCAACATGATCAACGCCTTCGGCTTGTCGATGGGCCGGTTCGGTGTCGTGTTCGACGCCGACTTCGCGCCGCGGCCGGACTTCCTCAAGGAGACCGTGCCCTACATGCAGGTCTACCCGCGGACCGGCATCGTGCAGACGGCGCAGTACTTCGACATCTCGCCCTGGATGAACTACGTCCAGCGTGGTGCCGGCAGCCTCCAGGAGGTCTTCTTCCGGTGGATCCAGCCGGCCCGTGACGTGTGGCGCGCGGCGATCTGCGCCGGCACCAACGTGGTCTACCGCCGGGACGCCGTCGAGTCGGTGGGCGGCTTCGCCCGCGTGCCGCTGGGCGAGGACGTCAACTCCGGCGTGAAGCTGTGGACCGGTGGCTGGGAGACCCGCTACCTGCCGCTCGCGCTGGCCAAGGGCGTGGCGCCGGACACCTGGTCGGCGATCACCAACCAGCAGCAGCGCTGGTGCCGGTCCTCGATGCTGCTGATGACCGAGAAGCACTTCCGCGACGCCAAGTTCAACTGGCAGCAGCGGATGGCGTTCTGGGCCGCGTTCTTCTACTACATGGCCTCCGCCGGCCTGCTGGTCACCGCGCCGTTCCCGACGCTGACCATGCTCTGGTTCTTCCCGGACAAGGTGCTGCCGCACAACTACCTGCCGATGATCCCGGCGCTGCTGGCCACCCTGCTGATCTTCCCCTTGATGGCCCGGGGCTGGCGTCCGGAGATCTTCCGGCTCTGCATGATCAACTCGGCGTGCCACGTCATCGCGATCGGCGACGCGCTGCGGGCCAAGGTCCAGGAGTGGGTGCCGACCGGCGCCGTGAGCAAGCAGCCCAAGGCGAAGAAGAAGGGAGCGCCCGAGCGGGTATCCCGGCTGCTGCGCAGCTGGGTGGTCATCGTGCAGCTGCTGCTCTGGTCGGGCCTCGCGCTGCGCCTCCCCGAGTACGGCATCGGCTCGCTGTGGACGACCGCGCTGCTCGCCGCCGTCCAGCTCTACTTCGTCTTCCCGCTCCTGCTGCCCTCGTACGGCATCCGCGAGGCCGTCCCGCCGATCGAGGTGACCGACCGCGGTCCGTTCGTGGCCGAGGCGGAGCGTAAGTGGGTCGCCATGCGCGACGCGGCGAAGGCCCGCCAGGCCGCGCCCGCTCCCGTGGCCGCCCGGCCCATGGCGCCGGCGCAGGCGATGGCCCGACCGGCGCAGGCCGCTGCCCGACCGGCGATGCCGGTGCAGGCCGCCGCCCGGCCCGTGGTGCCCGCGCAGGCGGCCGCCCGGCCGGCCCAGTCCGTCCCGCGCGTGCCCCCGATGCCCGAGCCCGCCCGACCGGCACAGTCCGTCCCGCGCGTGCCCCCGATGCCCGAGCCCGCCCGGTGGGGCGCCGACGACCCGCGGCACGCGCTCGTGCCGCAGGGCGCCAGCTGGGACGCGAACGGCACCGGTCGAACGGGCGGCGAGCGGGCAGCCCCGCGGCCGGCGCCCGCCGGGTACGCCCAGCAGGCGCACCAGGCGGTCCAGCACGAGGCGGTCCACCCCGGCCACGTCCACCCGAGCCACGTCCAGCCCAGCCACGCCCACCCGGGCCACGTCCAACCCAGCCACGTCCAACCCGGCCACGCCCACCCGGGCCGGGCCCAGCCCGGCTACCAGCACGGCCACCCGGGCCACCAGCCCGGCGGCCACCACGGGCAGCCGCCCGGTGCGCCGGCGGCTCACCAGCCGTCGCACCGCGGGCAGCAGCAGCCACCGTGGACGCAGCAGCAGCCCCCGGCGCCGCACGCCGGCCACCAGCAGCGCCCGGCACCGCACGGCGGCCAGACGCCGGCCGGCCAGGCGCCGGGTTGGCAGCGCGGGTCGACGCGTCCACCCGCGCAGCGGGAACCGCACGACGACGACACGTACCCGGACCCGCACCGCCCCGAACCGCCACATCATCTGGAGCGTGCCTGGTGAAGGCCAGCATCCTGCGCCGCGTGGGTGTCGCCGTCGCGACCACCGTCGCGGTGGGCCTCTCCCTGACCGCCTGCGGGCTGTGGAGCTCGTCGGACGACGCCCAGGGCGGCGCCGACGGTGGTCCCGAGCCGACCGCGACGGCCGAGAAGCCGGTCGTGGCCAAGGTCAGCGACGTCCTCGGTGAGCACCCGCTGTTCGGCGTGATGCTCAAGGACCGCACGGAGCAGGCCGTCGACGACATCGAGAAGTCCGTCGACTGCCGGCCCACCCTGCTCAAGGTGTTCTCGTCGGTCGAGAACGGCATCTCCGCGAAGACGCTGAACGAGGTGCCGGGCGTACCCCTGCTGTCGATCGAGCCGTGGAAGAGCGGCGGCGACGAGAACCAGCCCGACTGGAAGCTCGCGAAGACCATCGACGGCACCTGGGACGAGCAGTACGCGGAGATGGCGAAGGCCGTCGTCGCGTACCGCAAGCCGATCCTCCTGCGCTGGGCGCACGAGATGAACGGCCACTGGTACCCGTGGGGCACCAAGAACGGCAACCGCAAGGGCGAGTACGTCAAGGCGTACAAGCACGTGGTCGACCTGTTCCGTGCCATGGGTGCGACCAACGCCCTGTGGGTGTGGTCGCCGAACATCATCCGCGGCACCAGCAGCAAGACGATCAAGGAGTTCTGGCCGGGCGAGGACTACGTCGACGTGGTCGGCCTGACCGGCTACGGCGTCGACGAGCCCAACCCGGCGAAGACCTACCGGGACACGCTCAAGCTCGTGGACGCCCTGACCAAGGACCCCATCCTGCTGACCGAGGTCGGTGTCCAGCCCGGGCCCGACAAACGCGGCTGGCTCAAGGCGTTCGGCCCCTGGCTGAAGGAGAACTCGCGGATCGCGGGCTTCATCTGGAACCAGGTCAACCGCGACGGGCAGTGGAGCTTCGACGACACCGAGGGCAACCTCGCCGCGTTCCGTACCACCTTGGCGAAGTCCGGGGTCTCCTGCTGATGGCGGACCAGACCACATCGCGACGGCACGCAGCCGGCCGCGACGATGAGCCGCCCACGCTCGTCGTCAAGCGCGGGGTGCGGGCCGAGGACCACACGCAGATCCTCCGCTACACGCCGACCGGCACCACGTTGCTCCCGCGGGTCAAGGACGAGCCGCCGCCGGAGGAGCCGACCCCGACCGCGGCGCCCGGGCTGCGCATCCCCGGCTGGAAGCAGTGGCTGCTGTTCCTCGCGCCGGCCGTGGTGTGCTTCGCGATCGGCTGGCAGGGCGTCGGGCAGCGCAACCTCTGGAACGACGAGTACGCCACGTACCACGCCGCGACGCTGTCCTTTGACGACCTGTTCAAGCTGCTCGACAACGTCGACCGGGTGCTCGGCCTCTACTACGTGTTCATGCACGGCTGGATGTCCGTCGCCGGCGACTCGATCGCGATGCTCCGGCTCCCGTCGGTCGTCGCGATGGCGTTCGCCGCCGGGTTCGTCGCGCTGGTCGGTCAGCGCCTGCTCAACACGAACGCCGGCCTGGTCGCCGGGCTCGTCTTCGCGCTGATCCCGACCGTCACCCGGTACAGCCAGGAGGCCCGGTCGTACGCCTTCGCCGTGGCGTTCGCCGCCCTGGCGACCTGGCTGCTGATGATCGCCCTCGAGCGCCCGGTCTGGGGCTTCTGGCTGTTGTACGCCGTGGCGGTGGGACTCACCGCGGCCTTCCACCTGATCTCGGTGCTGATCCTGTTCCCGCACATCCTGCTGACCTGGTTCCGCTACCAGCGGTCCGACCGGGACGTGCGGCTCTGGAAGTCGCTGGGCGCCCTCGCGTTGATCGCGTCGTTGGCGATGCCGATGGCCTACGCGGGATCCGGCCAGAGCGACGCGATCGGCTGGATCAAGGCGGACCGGCACGCCGTCATGAAGTTCCCGGCCGACCTGTTCGGTTCGAAGCCCGCGGCCATCGCGCTGATCGGGGTGGGGCTGCTGGCGGTCCTGATCCTGGCGTTCGCCAAGCGCGGCAAGCTCGCGATCGTGTTCGCCGTCTGGACGCTGGTGCCCCCGGTCTTCACGTTCGTCACGCACCCGCTGCTCAACGCGTTCCTGTTCCGGTACCTGCTGTTCACGCTGATCGGCTGGGCCCTGCTGGCGGCCGGCGGGATCTACGGTGTCGTGCGCCTCATGAGCAGCCGCTCGTGGCCGCAGCTGCCCATCGCGGCGGCGGTGATCGCGGCGCTCGTCCTGGTCACGCTGCCGGCCCAGCACGCGCTGCGGGAGTCGGTGCTGCCGGGCGAGTCCGACTTCGCGGCCGCGGCCAAGACCGTCGCCGCCGGCTCGAAGACCGAGGACGGCATCGCGTACGCCGGCAACGTCCGCGCGCTCCGCCGGGCCATGGAGTACGAGATGCGCTCGGACACCACCGCCTGGCCGGCCGACATGTTCGAGGTCAAGACGGCCGCCGAACGGGGCGACTTCGGCGCCGAGGAGTGCGCGCAGACGCTGCCCTGCGTCGGCAAGCGCAACCGGATCTGGCTGGTCAACACCAGCAAGGGCGACGACCCGTGGGTCGGCATGAAGCCCGAGCGCTCCGACACGCTCCGGCGCCTGTTCAAGGTCTCCGAGCACTGGAACCACCAGGAGATCCACATCTACCTGCTGGTCCGCCGGACGCCGGTCAAGTAACCCGCATACGACGGCGCCCCCGGTCGCGGACCGGGGGCGCCGTCGTGCATCGTGGCCGCGGGGTCAGGCGGCCGGCGCGCTCACCTTCAGCGTCTTGATCTCGATGTCGCTCTTCGGGTGGCCGCCGCCGGGCGACGGGTCGAAGGCACCGTCGTGGCCGGCCTCGGTGGCCTTCTTGATGTTCTCCAGGCCCTTGGTGACCTTGCCGAGCACCGTGTAGTCCGGCGACAGCTCGACGTCCTGGTAGATGAAGAAGAACTGCGAGCCGTTGGTGTCGGGGCCGCTGTTGGCCAGCGCCACCACGCCCTCCGGGTACGCCGGACGCTGGTCGACCGGCAGGTTCTCGTTGGCGTAGCGGAACGTCGGGCCGCCCGTACCGTCGGAGTCGCGGTAGCCCTTGCCCTTGGCCGACGGGTCGCCGCACTGCAGCATGCCCGGGAACATCCGGTGGCACTTGGTGCCGTCCCAGAACTGCTTGCTGGCCAGGTAGCTGAACGCCTCCGCGGTGCACGGCGACTTCGCGAGGTCCATCGTCACCTCGACCGGGCCGAAGCTGGTGTCGACGGTCATCACCTGGGTGCCGCTGGTCGGCGGGGTGGTGGTCGACGGCACGCCGACGTCCTTGGTCGTCGGGGTGCGCTGGTCCGCCGGCACCTCGGTCCAGGCGCAGCTGACCGGCGCCGCGGACGGGTCGCCGCTCGCAGCCGTCTTGTCGTCGCCGCCGAGGCTGCTGACGAGCCAGATGACACCGCCTGCGACGATCAGCAGGGCCACACCCGCGCCGATGAACGCCTGACGTTGCCGGCGCTTGTGCGCCTTGTCCTGGCGTTCGGCCATCTCCTGTGCGAGTCGGGCCCGCGCCGCCGCGCGCTGCCGCTCTCTCGTGGACGTCACGGGACTTCTCCTCCTGCTTCCGCGCTCCAGGGCGTTTTCCGGGGTGACCTTAGCTCGCGTTTGTCGGCGTGCCGGACGGCGCGCCGGTCGGCGTCGCGGTCGCGGACGGGGCCGCCGAGGGGTTGGCCGACGGCGTGCTGTCCGCCTGGTCGCCTTGCACGGCGCCGACGGTCAGGGTCTGGATCGTCACGTCGGTCTTCGGCTTGACCTGGGCACCGCTGCCGTTGTCGACCGTGCCGATCTTGCTGATCTTGTCGACGACGTCCATGCCCGCGCTGACCTTCCCGACAATGGGGTACGCCGGCTCGGCGCTGGGCGTGAAGTCCTTGAAGAAGATCAGGAACTGGCTGCCGTTGGCGCCCGGCGGGTTCGGGTAGAGCGCGACCGTGCCGGCGGGGTACGTGGCCGGCGTGCCCGGCGCCGGCGAGGCCGACGGCGACGGGGTCGGCGCGCTGTCCGGGACGTTCTCGTTGGCGAACGTGTAGGTCGGGCCGCCCAGGTTGGTGCCGCTCGGGTCGCCGCAGTGCAGCGCGCCCTCGGTGGTGATCTCGTGGCACTTCGTGTTGTCGTAGAAGTTCTTGCCGGCCAGGTAGGCCAGGCTCGCGTTGCCGCAGGGCGCGCTGGCCAGGTCGAGCGAGACCGTGACGTTGCCCTCGTTGGTCGTGAGGTTCATGTCGCGGGTGCCGAAGGTCGGCACGTCGGTGGTCGACGGCAGGCCGACGTCCTTGGCGTTGACGTTGACGCCGGGCTCCTGCGGGGTCCACACGCACACGTCGCTCGCGGTGTTCTCCGGCTCCTTGTCGAAGCCGCCGAGCGCCCAGAACGCGCCGAGACCGATCAGCACCAGCGCCAGCGCGCCACCGAGGCCGGCCTGGATGCGGCGCTTGCGGCGGAGCGTGGCGGCCCGGCGGGCCATCTGCCGATCGAGCTTGGCTCGCGCCAGCTTCCGCTGCCGATCCCTGCTGGATGCCACCGGTACTCCTCTTTCGGGTGTGCCTCGCGCCACAAACGTCCGGGTGAGCATACGGGCATTCGCTGGGAGCATGGTGAGAGGTCCTGCGGTTTCAGCGATCGGAGATCGTGATTCCCGTGGGCGCGTGCCTGCCGGTAATCGCCTGGCGGCGCCCGCTAGGCTGGCCACAGCGACCGGAAGGGGACGACTGTGCTGATCACGGGTTTCCCGTCCGACGTCTTCGGCACCAACTGTTACGTGGTGGCCGCGGCGGCGGGCGAGCAGTGCGTGATCGTCGACCCCGGCATCGGGATCTCGCAGCGGCTCGACGAGATCCTGGCCGAGCACCGCCTGCAACCGGCCGCGGTGCTGCTCACGCACGGCCACCTCGACCACACCTTCTCGGTCGCACCGGTCTGCGGCGCCAAGGGCATCCCCGCCTACGTGCACCCGGCCGACCGCGAGCTGCTCGCCGACCCGGCCAAGGCGCTGTCCATGGACCCGGCGCAGCTCTTCGGCGGCCGGTTCACCTACACCGAGCCCGACGACGTCGCGCCGCTCACCGACGGTGAGGCGCTGACGATCGCGGGCCTCGAGATCACCGTCGACCACGCCCCCGGCCATACCAGCGGGTCGGTGCTGTTCCGGCTGCCGGCCGGCGCCGCACGGGGCTGGGACGCGGACGAGGTCTGCCTCTCCGGTGACGTGCTCTTCGCCGGCTCGATCGGCCGCACCGACCTGGCGGGAGGAAGCATGACGGCGATGACAGCCAGCCTTCGTGATCGAATCCTCCCGCTTGCCGACGACACCATCGTCCTGCCGGGTCACGGCGAGGCGACCACGATCGGCCGGGAACGCGCGACCAACCCGTTTCTCCTGGAAGTCATGCGACCGGCCCCGACCAGAGGGCTATGACGACAGATGAGCAAGCCACGGCCGATCTCCGGCTTTCCGGAGTGGCTGCCGCCGCAACGCATGATCGAGCAGCGGTTCCTCGACAAGATCAAGAGCGTTTTCGAGTTGTACGGGTACTCGCCGCTGGAGACCCGTGCCGTCGAGCCGCTCGACCAGCTGCTGCGCAAGGGTGAGACCTCGAAGGAGGTCTACGTGCTGCGCCGCCTCCAGGAGGAGGCGGGGTCCTCCGAGGACTCCTTGGGGCTGCACTTCGACCTGACGGTGCCCTTTGCCCGTTATGTGCTGGAGAACTCGGGCAAGCTGCAGTTCCCGTTCCGCCGCTACCAGATCCAGAAGGTGTGGCGGGGCGAGCGGCCGCAGGAGGGTCGCTACCGCGAGTTCGTGCAGTGCGACATCGACGTGGTCGACCGCGACACGCTGCCGGCGCACTACGAGGCCGAGATGCCGCTCGTGATCGGCGACGCGCTGGGCGCCCTGCCGATCCCGAAGGTGACCATCCAGGTCAACAACCGCAAGGTCTGCGAGGGCTACTACCGGGGCCTCGGCATCGGTGACCCGGAGGCCGCCCTGCGCGCGGTCGACAAGCTCGACAAGATCGGGCCGGCGCGGGTCGGTGAGCTGCTGGCGGAGACCGCCGGTGCGACGCCGGCGCAGGCCAAGGCGGTGCTGGCGCTGGCCGAGATCTCGGCGCCGGACGCGTCCTTCGCCGACTCGGTGCGCGCGCTGGGTGTCAGTGACCCGCTGCTCGACGAGGGCCTGGCCGAGCTGGTCGCGGTGGTGGAGACCGCGCAGGCGTACGCACCGGGGCTCTGTGTGGCCGACCTGAAGATCGCCCGTGGCCTGGACTACTACACGGGCACGGTCTACGAGACGCAGCTCGCCGGCTTCGAGCGGTTCGGTTCGATCTGCTCGGGTGGGCGCTACGACAACCTGGCCAGCGCGGGCAACGACCGCTTCCCGGGCGTGGGCATCTCGATCGGCCTGACGCGGCTGCTCGGGCTGCTGTTCGGAGCGGGCAAGCTGGGCATCTCCCGCGAGGTGCCGACGTGCGTGCTGGTCGCGCTCGCCGACGAGGAGCACCGCCGGGCGGCCGACGACATCGCGGCGGCGCTGCGTCGCCGGGGGATTCCGGTCGAGGTCTCGCCGACGGCGGCCAAGTACGGGAAGCAGATCCGGCACGCCGAGCGGCGCGGCATCCCGTTCGTCTGGTTCCCGGGCGCACCGGACTCGGTCAAGGACATCCGCTCCGGCGACCAGGTGGACGCCGACGCGGCGACCTGGACGCCGCCGGAGTCCGACCTCCACCCGGTCGTCACGCAGCTCTAGGTGATCCGGCCGGCGCCGCGGGTCATTCGGCTCGTGGCGCCGGGGGGTTGGTCGGGACCTCGAAGAGCAGGCAGGTGGAGGTCGCGTGGGCGACCAGGCGGCCCGTGGCGTCGGTCAGCCGGGCCTCGCCGAGCGCGGTGCGGCGGCCGCGCTGGAGCACGGTGCCGACGCAGGTCAGCAGCTCGGAGCCGACGGTGACGGGGCGCAGGTATTTCACGGACAGGTCCACCGAGGTGTAGCCGACGCCCGCGGGGAGCGTGGTGTGCACGGCGCAGCCCGCGGCCGTGTCCAGCAGCGTCGCGAGGACGCCGCCGTGCACCGAGCCGAGCGGGTTGTAGTGGAACTCCTTGGGCGGCATCTCGACGGTGACCCGGCCTTCCTCGACGGCGAGCCGGGTCACGCCCAGGAGCTCCATGACCGGTGGCGGCGGCAGCTCGCCGGCGATCATGTCGCGCAGCAGGCTCAGGCCGCTGCGCTTGCCGATCAGGGCGGCGTTGGTCGCGGGATCGGACCAGGAGAAGGTACGGCTGCGCTCGACCTGCGTCTGAGTCATGGACCCAGCCTCCCAGCCTGTTGCTGGGTCTGTCAACGAGACTTAGGGTTGTCGGATGAACTCGCGACCGGTGGCTCTGGATTGGTCCGTCGACAACTGCACGGTGGGCCGGGCGATGGAGATCCTCGGGGAGCGGTGGACGTTCGTCGTGCTGCGGGAGATCGCCAACGGAATCCGGCGGTTCGACGACATGCGGGTACGCACGCACATCCCGCGCCAGGTGCTGACCAACCGGCTCGCGATGCTGGTCGACAGCGGAGTGCTGCACAAGGTGCCCTATCAGGAGCCGGGCTCGCGGGTCCGCCACGAGTACCGCATGACGGAAATGGGCTTCGACCTCTGGCCGGTGATGGTGGCGGTGTTGCAGTGGGGCGACCGCTACCTGGCGGACACGGAAGGCTCACCCCTGACCGCCGTCCACCGCGACTGCGGCGCGGAGGTCCACTCAGAACTTCACTGCGCCGCTGGCCACCAGGTCGACAACCCCCGCGACGTCCTCGCCCGCCCGGGTCCTGGCGCCCGCCGCCGGGTCTGATCCCGTCAACGCCGCGGGACGTGTTCGCGCCGGGCGACGCGTTCGCGTGATCCGGCGACGGTGGCGGCGCGACGTCGACAACCGCCGGCGATGGCCGCGAGACCGGGTTTGATCTTTGTGGTGCGGACCCGGCTCGACGCGTCAGCGAGTTTGTCCGGCGGGAGCGACGGTCCGGACCACCGCGGATCCTGGCCGGAATCGATCGTCGGGTTGGGAGCTTGCGATCCGGGTAGCGTGACCGACGTGGCGCCCGAGCCTTCCCCGCGCAGCTTGTCCGCGTGGGCGCCGCTGTCCGTGGCGACGTTTCGGTGGCTGTGGCTGGCGTTGCTGGCGTCCAACATCGGCACCTGGATGCAGACCGTCGGCGCGCAGTGGTTGCTCGTCGACGCGCCCGGGGCCGACGCGCTCGTGTCGCTCGTGCAGACCGCGAGCATGTTGCCCATCGTGCTGCTCGCGCTGCCGTCCGGGGCGTTGGCCGACACGTTCGACCGGCGGCGGATGTTGCTGGCCGTGCAGGTCGGACAGTTCGCCGTGGCGGTGTTGCTCGGTGTGCTGACCGCGGTCGACCGGATGCCGCCCGCGTTGCTGCTGACGTTGACCTTTGTGCTCGGGGCCGGGCAGGCGCTGACGTTGCCCGCGTGGCAGTCGGTGATCCCGGAGCTCGTGCCGCGGGCGCAGCTGCCGTCGGCGTCGGCGCTCGGCGCGATCAGCCAGAACGTGGCCCGCGCGGTCGGACCCGCGATCGCCGGCCTGATCATCGCCTGGGTCGACGTGGCCGCCGTGTTCCTGCTCAACTCGCTGTCGTTCGTGGTCTTCGCGGCCGTGCTGCTGTGGTGGCGCCGGCCGCCGGACGACGATCTCGGGCCGCCGGAGCGGTTCGCGGCCGCCGTGCGGGCGGGTGGCCGGTACGTGCGGCATTCCGTGATCACCCGGCGGATCCTGCTGCGGGCCGCGTTGTTCCTGCTGCCGGGCAGTGCCGTCTGGGCGCTGCTGCCGTTGGTGGCCAGCCGGCGGCTGGGGCTCGGGCCCGGCGGTTACGGCCTGCTGCTGGCGGCGCTGGGTGTCGGTGCCGTCGCCGGTGCCGCGCTGGTGCCCCAGGTGCGGGCGCGGTTCTCGCCGACCCGGCTGATGGTCCTCGCGGCGCTGCTGTTCGGCGCGGTGACCATCGTCGTCGGTCTCGTGCGGGTCGAGCTGGTGGTCGCGCTCGTGTTGATCCCCGCCGGCGTCGCCTGGGTCACCGTGCTGTCCAACGTGAACGCCTCGCTGCAGTTGTTCCTGCCCAACTGGGTACGCGCGCGCGGCCTGGGCGTCTACCAGATCGTCTTCGCCGGCGGGCAGGGCGTCGGGGCGCTGGTCTGGGGCGTGGTGGCGCAGGGCACGAACCTGCCGGTGGCCCTGCTGTCGGCCGGCGCGCTGATGCTGGCCGGCGCGGCGACGGTGGTCTGGTGGCCCTTGCCGGACATCGGGGGGCTGGACCGCTCGCCGGCGTCGTACTGGCTGGAGCCCCACCTGGACGTCGAGCCCGAGCCGTTCGGCGGGCCGGTGCTGGTGGTGCTCCGCTACCAGGTGGAGCCGGAGAACGAGGTGGCGTTCCGGGCGGCGATGGACCGCGTGCGGCGCTCGCGGCGGCGCAGTGGTGCCGTCCGGTGGGGGCTGTTCCGGGAGGGCGAGCACGGCGGGACGTTCGTCGAGGTCTACCAGGTGGCGTCCTGGGACGAGCACCGCAGGCAGCACGAGCATCGGCTGACGGGCGCGGACCGGGAGATCGAGGAGGCGGCGCGGGTCCTCGCGTCCGGGCCGCCCGAGGTGGCGCACCTGCTGCCCGCCGACTGACACAGCGGGCCGGGCGCCCCCAAGCGCCCGACCCGCCTGTCTGCCGTTTCCGGTGTGCCCGCCGGCAACGGAAGTGTTTGTTGCCCGGTCGCCGCGTTGTGGTCGGCTCCCGCGTCGTGCCCTGCGTGACCGGTCGCGGTCGGCTGTCGTCCGTGACCGGTCGTGGTCGGCTGTCGTCCGTGGCTGTTCCTGTCGGCCGTCGTCCGTGATCGCGTGCCGGTTGCCGGATGTCGCCAGTTGCCCGGTCGCCGGTCACGGTTGCCGCCGGTCACCGGCCCGATATTGCCGGGTGGTCACCGGTTGCCGCGGTCGTCGCCAGTCGCAGCTGGTGGTCGACGTCCTTCCGGTCGTCACCGCCTGCTTGCTCGTGGCTGCCGACCACTGGATCTCGCCGGTTGCCGCCGGTGGCCGGTCGTTGCCGGTTGCCGGTCGACGCCGGTCGCGTCCTCGTGGTTGGTTACCGGTTGTTGTTGCTCCGGTTGTTCTTGCGGTTCTGCGCCCGGTCGCCGCCCTTGCGCGCGGCGGGCTGGGCGCGGTCCACCTTGTCGGCGATCTTGCCGTCCGGCTGGGCGTCGACCGCGTCGCCGGCCCGGTCGATGAGCCGGTCGCGCTCTTCCTTCTCGCCCAGCTTTTCCTTGGCCGCGTCGGCGGCGTCGCCGAACCTGTCGCTGATAGCCATTGCGAGCTCCCTCCGGGGAACGGCCGCCCCACGCGACCGCCCACACCCAAAGAACGTAGACGGGAGCCTCAGTTTTTGCGGCAAATGTCGGGTTTAGCGTTCGGATCATGCGTCCGTGTGTTAACGGTGACCCCGTCCAGCGCTTCCCTCAGCCTGGTGGCATCCGGCGCGGTGGCGCTCACCAGCGCCGCCGGGCCCTGCGCGAGCGGCATGACAGCGGCGGTCGCGCTCCGGACTTCGCTTTCCGTCGGGGCACGGCGTCCGACGACGAGCAGGGTGCCGACGGCGCGGGCGCCCCCGATGGTGGCCGGACCGGCGTCATGGTGCGCGCCGATCGCGAGGTCGTGGCGGAGGATCGTGCACCCCGCGTAGCGGACCGTCGTCCTCGTGGTCAGGTCGCCGGGCCGCTCGCCGTGCCGACCGGCGATGAGCTCCTCACGCCACATCAGCTCCGCGCCGTCGGCCAGGTCCACGATGGACGTTGTCTCGTGGTCACACCCGGCGACCGCGACGGTCGGCTCGGGCAGCCAGGCGAGGCTGCCGCGCACGGTCGCGGTGATGGTGAGCGTGCTCGGTGCCGGCGGGTGGCTCGGTTGGGCGAGGGAGGCGGCGACGGTACGCACGACGAGGTGGGCGCCGGGGCCGACGTCGAGATGGATGCGGAGGTCGTCGCCGCCGAGCGGGCCCGCCGCACCGCCGACCAGGTGGACCTCGACGTGGTCGCCGCCGTTGCCGGTACGGCGGGGGAGCAGGGGCGGTTCACCGTAGACGGTGGCGAGCCGGGTGCCGCCGCGCCCGTTCGCCTCGGCGACCAGACGAGCCTCAGCCCGCACCGGCTGTCGCGGGTCTGTCGGCCGCCGGGCTGGCGGGGGAGGTCGCCACGCGGTCGCGGACCCACGACGCGACCGGCGCCGCGCCGGGGTCGCCGACCAGGGTGAGGAAGACGGTCGGCAGGTCGCCGCGGCGGGCGGCGGCGTCGCGGGCCATCACGCCCAGGTCGGCGCCGACCAGCGGCGCGAGGTCGGTCTTGTTGACGACCAGCAGGTCCGCGGTGGTCACACCCGGCCCGCCCTTGCGCGGCACCTTGTCACCGCCGGCGACGTCGACCACGAAGATCTGGTGGTCGACCAGTCCCTTGCTGAACGTGGCGGTGAGGTTGTCGCCGCCGCTCTCGACCAGGATCAGGTCGAGCGTCCCGAGCCGCTCCTCGAGCTCCTCCACCGCGTCCAGGTTGGCGCTGATGTCGTCGCGGATGGCCGTGTGCGGACAGCAACCGGTCTCCACCGCGCGGATCCGGTCGTCCGGCAGCACGCCGGCCCGACGCAGGAAGTCGGCGTCCTCCGTGGTGTAGATGTCGTTGGTCACGACCGCGAGCCGCAGCTCAGCGGCCAGGGCCCGGCAGAGCGCGGCGACCAGTGCGGTCTTGCCGGACCCGACCGGCCCGCCGATCCCGATCCGCACCGCCCGTGCGTGATGGTCAGGACGCAAAGAGACGCACCTCCCAGGTGGCGTGCTGCTCGGCGCCGACGTCGAGCAGGATGGCGGACCCGGCGGGCAGGTCGTCCACCGGGTCATCGGTGATCACCGGTGAGACCGGGTGCACCCGCGGGCCGCCGTCTGCGCGGACGGTCGCGAGGTAGCCCAGGC
>NZ_JBFAIU010000032.1:0-37009 GCF_040654855.1 Asanoa sp. NPDC050611 | reverse complement strand
GTCGAGGTCCGGGAAGTAGCCGTAGGACAGCGCGGGCGGGTCTCCCGCGTGGCCTAGGCCGGCCGGCCTGGCGGGCGGCGTACTTACCGGTGATCTCCTTGACGCCGTCGTCGTACGGCTTGGCGATCGAGTCGAGCACCTGGTCGGGCGTCTTCGAGCCGTTGATCAGGCTCTGGAAGCCCGAGACCAGCACGTCGTAGTAGCCCGGCACCGGCCAGTCCGGGTAGAACGCCAGACCGTCCTGCTGGCTGATCGTGTTGAAGTTCTCGATCAGCTTCTTGTTCTTCTCGTCGGTGATCTGCGAGGCGTCGGCCGCGACGGGAACGCCGCCGTTGTTGCCGATCAGGGCCTGGATCTCCGGGCGAAGGGTGATGTCGATGAAGTCGTACGCGAGGCTCTTGGCCTTGCTGTTGGTCGGCACGACCCACAGGTTGCCGGACGAGCCGGCCTGGAACTTGTTGCCGGGGAACAGGAACGAGTCCCAGTTGAACTTGATCTCGTCCTTGAATCGGCCGTACCACCAGCTACCGGAGACGATCATCGGCGCCTTGCCGGAGATGAACGAGACGCCCATGTCCTCGGCCTTGAGGCTCGCGGAGTCCTTGGCGACGTAGCCCTTGCCCACCCAGTCGGCGAACGTCTCCGCGCCGTGCTTGAGCGGGTCGGCCTTGAAGTCGACCGGGTTCTTGTAGAGCTGGTAGTTGTCGACGAACGCGCGGTCGGCCTTGCTCAGCGCCAGCTGGTAGAAGAGCTGGCCGGCCGGGTACTCGGCGCCGGCCTCGGCCAGCGGCGTGATGCCCTTGGCGACGAACGCGTCCATCGCCTTGGTGAACTCGTCGTACGTGGTCGGCACGGCGATGCCGTTCTTGTCGAACAGGTCCTTGTTGTAATAGACCATGACGTACTCGCCGTAGTTGGGCACGCCGTACCAGTTGCCCTCGCCCATCACGCCCTTGTCGCTGTAGCGGGCGGTGGTCTGCAGGCTCGGGCTGAGCTTCTTGTCCCAGCCGCGCTTCTCGGTCTCTTCGCTCAGGTCGGTGAGCAGGCCCTGGGAGGAGAGCAGGCCGGCGGTGGCGTTGCCCTTGTTGTACTCCATGATGTCCGGGCCTTCGGACGAGTTGATGATCATGCCGGCGTTCTGCTGGATCTGCTCGAACGCCTTGCGCTCGAACTGGACCTCGACGCCCGGGTGCTCGGCCTTGAAGGTCTCGATCGCCTTGTCCCAGGCGATGCCCATAGCGCTGTTCGCGCTCTCGTAGTGCCAGAGCTTGAGCACCTTCGCGTCGCTGCCTTCGCCGCCGCCGCCCTCGTCGCCGCTGCCACACGCGGTCACTGTCGTGGCCGCTATGGCGGCCAGTGCGACCGCAACGCCCAGCTTGCGGAATCGCCCCATTGCTATCCTCCTGGTGAGTATCGAGCCGGTACTTACCTGCCCGTCGTCGTGTTGCAGCACGGCGGCGGGCCCTTTGTTCGTCAGCTGCCCGGCGGTCCCGAGCCGGTCAGCTTCTTCGTCGGTGTCGCTGGACAGGTCGAGCCCCGGATCTCCAGCACGCACGGCAGCAGTTGCTGGTGGCTGTCGCCGCCGACGCCGTCCAGCTTCCGCAGCAACGCCTCGACCGCGATCCGGCCCAGGGCCGAGCCGGGTGAGGTCATCGCGGTCAGCGCGGGGTGGGCCAGCTCGGCCACCTGCGGTGAGGTCACCATGGACACCACCGAGACGTCATCGGGCACGGCGCGCCGCCGGACCGCCAGCTCGCCGAGGATGCCGAAGATCGCGTTCTCGTTCATGGCCAGCACGGCCGTCAGGTCCGGTGCCAGCTCGAGGGCGGCGGCGAGCGCGGCCCGCCCGCCGGCGGCGCTGTCCTCGGCCGCGATCATCACGGGCTCGAGGCCGTGCCCGACCATCGCCGCGGCGAAGGAGTCCCGGGTGCGCACGGCGGGCCCGTAGCCGGCCGCGATGGCAGCGGTCGAGTGGTTGACGTAGACGATCCGGCGGTGACCGAGCGCGACGAGGTGCGCGACGGCGTCCCGGACGGTCTGGTCGAAGTCGATGTCGACGTAGGAGAGATCCGCGGGCTCGCTGGTGCGCCCGATCAGCACGAACGGCACGCCGGCTTCCTGGAGTGCGGTGACCCGGCCGTCCTGGACCTGGACCTCCATCAGCACGACGCCGTCGAGCATCCGCTGGGTGGCGAGCCGGCGCAGGTCGTCGAGGTCGTCCGCGCCGACGGGGGAGAGCACCAGGTGGTAGCCGGCGGCGCTGGCGGCGGCCGCCGCTCCGGTCACGAACGCGGTCTCGGTGGCACCGAGACCGCGTTCGTCGATGGGCATCAGGAGGCCGACTATCCGGCTGCGCCGGGTGGCCAGGCCGCGGGCCATCGCGTTGGGCTGGTAGTCGAGCTCGGCCATGGCCGCGAGCACCTTGTCGCGGGTGGCCTGGGAGATGGGCCGTGTGCCGGTCAGCACATAAGACACGGTGCTGACGGAGACGCGGGCGAGGCGTGCGACATCATGCATGGTGGCCACGGCGCGCACCTCCCCTGATCAGCGGTGGGATCGCTCCCGCTGCGGTTGTCGAAGCGTTTCGACTAACCGGTTCGATGGGACGGTAAGACACGCGTTACGGCGACGTCAATAGCTGATGTCGGATCGTGAACCGGGGCGTCCGTGTCTGATCCGCGGAGATTGTCAGCCCGCGGCGGGGGTCTCCCAGGGATCGCCGACCTCTTTGAGGACGCGCTCGAGTGCGGCGGTGCGCTCCTGGACGCTCCGCAGCTCCGCGGTCGTCGCGGCCAGCTGGCGGGCCGTCTCCTCCTGCGCGGCGGTGGCCTGCTCGACGAGCCGGCGGTAGGCGTCCTCCCGCGACACCGACATCCGCGCCCGCCAGGTCGCGGCGACCTGGACGATCACCACGACGACGATCGCGCCGGTGAACAGCAGGGCGCTCGCCCCCATCAGAGCCTCTTGCCAGGTCATCACTGCTTCTCCTTGTCCGCGTCACTCGTGCGCTGGTCGGGGGCGGTCAAGGTCGCGACCGCGGCCGCGATGACCTCTGGGGTCAGGGACAGCGAGAAGGGGGTCACCGTCACGTAGCGGATGGCGTGCCCCTCGTCGGACAGCTCGGTCTCGCTGGTCACGAGCCCGGCCGCGGCGAGCTTGCTCAGGTGCGCGTGCACCAGGGGGCGGCTCAACCCCACCTGCCGGGCCAGCTCGGTGACGTAGCGGCGGCCGTCGGCGAGCACCGCCAGCATCCGCAGCCGCTGCGGGCTGGCCAGGGCGTTCAGCACCCGGACCAACTCGTCACCCTCCACCGCCGTCAACCTCCAGTGTTGTGCGTCAACAAAATGTTACGTATCAGAACGGGACCTTGTCGAGTGCTCTGGCTCACTGGGGGTCACAAAACGCCTGACGCGCGGTGTCTTGAGGCCACACCTTGGAGACGAAGGAGTAGCCATGCCCGAGAAGACCGAGGTCGTCGTGGTCGGCGGCGGATACGCCGGCGTGCTGGCGGCCAACCGCCTGACCCGGCGCGACGGCGTGACGGTGACCCTGATCAACCCGCGCCCGGCCTTTGTCGAACGGATCCGCCTGCACCAGCTCGTCGGTGGATCGGACGACGCCGTCGTGGACTACCGCTCGGTTCTCGCCGGCGCCGTGCGGCTCGTGGTCGACACCGCGACCCGGATCGACGCGGCCACGCGGCGCGTGACGCTGGCGAGCGGTGGCAACCTCGCCTACGACTATCTGGTCTATGCCGTGGGCAGCGGGAGCGCCAGCCCGAGCGTGCCCGGTGCGGCGGAGTACGCCTACCCGATCTCGACCTTCGAGGACGCGGAGCGGCTGCGGCCGGTCTTCGACGCCGCGCCGGCATCGGCACCGCTGACCGTCGTCGGTGCCGGGTCGACCGGCATCGAAACCGCGTCCGAGCTGGCGGAGCTGGGCCGGAAGGTGACCCTCGTCTGCGGCCGGGTCCTCGGGGCCTACCTGCATCCGCGGGCCCGCCGGGCGGTGGCGAAGCGGCTCGTCGCGCTCGGCGTGACCCTGGTCGAAGGTCCCGGCGCGACGGTGACGAGCGTGACCCGCGAGGCGGTCCAGCTCGCCGACGGCCGCGAGCTACCCAGCAGCGTCACCATCTGGACCGCGGGATTCGGCGTGCCGGACCTCGCCGCGCGCAGCGGGCTGCGCACCGACTCCGTGGGTCGCCTGCTCACCGACGAGACGCTCACCAGCGTCGACGACGCTCGCATCGTCGCGGCCGGCGACTCGGCGGCGCCATCGGACCTGCCGGTGCGGATGAGCTGCCAGTCGGCGGTGCAGTTGGGCCCGCAGGCCGCCGAGACGGTGCTGAGCCGGATCGCCGGAGCGCGGCCCACCACCTTCGACGTCGGACTCTTCGGGCAGTGCATCAGCCTGGGCCGCGGCGCCGGCGTCGTGCAGTACGCCCACCGGGACGACACCGTGACCGGGGTGTTCCACCTGGGCGGTCGCAGCATGGCGTTGCTCAAGGAGGGCGTCTGCCGGAACACCGTCTGGCAGCTTTCGCACGAGGCCCGCAAGCCCGGGTCGCTCGACCTGTGGTTCAAGGACCGCGGACGCCGGACGGTGCTGCGGACCAGGGCCGGCGCGGCGGCGGCGCTGGGAGAGGCGATGAGATGACTGATGAGGCGACCGAGGCCTTCGTCGCCCAGCGGAACCTGCTGTTCACCGTCGCCTACGAGATCCTCGGATCGGCGGCCGACGCGGAGGACGTGCTGCAGGAGACGTGGCTGCGGTGGGTCAAGGTCGATCTGGATGAGGTGCGCGACCAGCGCGCGTACCTGATCAGGATCACCACGCGCCAGTCGCTCAACCGCCTGCGTACCGTGCGGCGGCGCAAGGAGGCGTACGTCGGACCGTGGCTGCCGGAGCCGCTGCGCACCGCGCCGGACACGGCCGACGACGCCGAACTGGCCGAGAGCGTCTCGATGGCGATGATGCTCGTCCTCGAGACGCTCTCGCCGACCGAGCGCGCCGTCTTCGTGCTGCGCGAGGCGTTCGACGTCAGCTACGACGAGATCGCGGCGGCCGTCGGCAAGAGCCAGGCGGCGGTGCGCCAGATCGCCCACCGCGCCCGGCGCCACGTCGACGCCCGCCGCCCGCGCAAGGCGGTCTCGCCGAACGAGCGGCGCGCGGCGCTGGAGGCCTTCCAGCGGGCGGTCGAGACGAGCGACCTGCGGTCCCTGCTCGACGTGCTCGCGCCGGACGTGGTGGTGATCAGCGACGGGGGCGGCGTCAAGCTGGCCGCGCTGCGGCCGATCGTCGGCGCGGAGAAGGCGATCCGGATGTTCGTCGGCAGCATGCGAAAGGTCGGCGGCACGCTCACCACCGAACCGACCGTGATCAATGGCAGCCCGGCGTTGCTGTTCCGTCTCGACGGCGAGATCGACGGGGTGGCCGCGCTCCGGATCGAGAACGCCCGCGTCACGGGCATCTACTACGTCCGCAACCCGGAAAAGCTGTCCCGCCTCGACTCCCAGACCCCGCTCACCCTGCGCTGAACCGAAGCGGTTGCAGCAACCATTTGGTTGCTATATGGTTGTGGCAACCGGATGGTTGCTATCGAGGGGAGCGTCCGATGTTCGTTCCGACCGCCATAGTCATGGCTGACAACGCGACCAGGCAGCACGTGCTGTCCGCCCGCCCGACAGCGCCCACGACGTGTGAGCCCCGGCGCCCGCGGGCCGTGCGCCGGCTGACCGTGGCAACGTTGCGCCGGGTCGCCGACAGCCTCGAGAGGCGCGGCATGCAGACCCCGGCGCCCACGCACTGACAACGACTGGAGGCGAATCATGAACGACCAGACACCTGGCCCGGCCCTTCCGCCCGTCGTGGACAGGAAGACCTGGCAGCAGGCGCGGGAAGCACTTTTCGCGCGGGAGAAGGCGCACACCCGCGAAGGGGACGCGATCGCGGCGGCCCGGCGGCGACTGCCCATGGTGGAGGTCGATGCGACCATCGAGGTCATCGGTCCCGACGGACCGGTCACGATCCTCGACGTGTTCGAAGGCCGCAAGCAGCTCATCGCGTACTTCCACGCCTGGTGGCCCGGCCGACCCGCCGCCGAGCAGTGCGAGGGCTGCACGTTCTTCAACAGCCAGGTCCGCGAGCTGTCCTACATCCACTCCCGCGACGCCACGTACGCCACCCTGTGCAAGGGTCCGTATGAGGAGAGCATCCGCTACCGGGACTTCCTGGGCCTGGACATGCCGTGGTACTCGGTCGCGGAGACGGCGCCGCGACTCCTGGAGGGTCGTGACTGGCAACGCCACCACCTGGTCTGCTACGTCCGCGACGGCGAGCGCGTGTTCGAGACGTACTACACCGGCGGTCGTGGCGTCGAGATCATGGCACCCACCCACGGGCTGCTGGACATGACCGTCTACGGCCGCCAGGAGGCGTGGGAGGACTCCCCGGACGGCTGGCCGCAGCCCTGGGGTGACGCCAGGAACCCAGAGGTCTGGCGCACGAACGGACGCCCGATCGCTCAGTGGTCCCGCATCGAGGCCGGCCGCTCCGACGAGCTGACCTGACCGCCGGCGGCGAAGGTGACCGTGACGGTGAGGCCGCCGCCGGGGTGCGGGGTCACGCGCAGGTCAGCGCCGTGGGCCTCGGCGATCGCGCGGACGATCGCCAACCCGAGCCCGCTCCCCGCGGTGCCCGTCCTCGGGGTGGTGAGGCGTTGGAACGGGGTCAGGATCCGGTCCACGGCATCCGCCGGCACGACCGGGCCCGTGTTGCTGATCGTGAGCACCGTCCCGTGCCGAGCCGCCCCGACGCGGTCGACCAGGCCCGGCGTCCGACGCGTCCCGACGTCGACCCGCCCGCCGTCGACGTTGTGGCGGATCGCGTTGTCCAGCAGGTTGCCGACCAGGCTGGCGAGCAGCGTCGGGTCGCCCTCGGCCACCACCGCCGGCTCGAGGTCGGTGTGGATCATGACCGGTGCCGGGTCACGGGCCGCCAGCGCCCGCGCGACCAGCGCGGCCAGGTCGACCGGCTCGGTCGTCACCCGGCCTTGTTGACCCTGCGCCAGCGCGAGCAGGCCCGCGACCAGCCGTTCCTGTTGCTCGCCATTGCGCAACAGGTCGGCCAGGGCCGCGCGCATCGACGTGGTGTCCGCGTCCGGGTCCGTGAGGGTCAGCTGGATCAGCGCCCGTTGGGCCGTCAGCGGCGTCCGCAACTCGTGCGACGCGTCCGCGACGAAGCGACGTTGGGCCGCGTACGCGCCGTCGAGTCGCGCGTACAGGTCGGCGAGCGTCGCGGACAGGGCCGCGAACTCCGCGTAGCGGCCGAGCTCGCCGTGTCGCGGCAACCGGTCCGCGCTGGCTCCCGAAGCCGCGGACGTCAGCTCCCGCAACGGCCGCAACGCCCGGCCGGCCAGCGCCCACCCGATCGGCGCGGCCACCAGCGCCACCACGACCAGCCCCACGCCGACGGCCACCAGGACCGACCCGGTGTTGCCGGCGTCCACGCCGCCGGGCCCGGCACCCACCGCCTCCGTAGACCGCCCGGTCCACGCACCCAGCCCGACGATGGCCACCGGCACCGCGCCCAGGAGCACCGCCGCCGCGCCGTAGACCACAGCCAGTCGGGCACGCAGCCGCGGCCGCTCAACCGCCGACACGATAACCACCCTCCCGTACCGTCGTGATGATCGGCGGGTCGCCCAGCTTGGACCGCAGCCGGCTCAGCGTCGTCTTGACCGTCGTGGTGAACGGGTTCGCGGCCTCGTCCCAGACGTGGTTGAGCAGTTCCTCCGCCGACACCACCAGACCGGGCCGCGCCGACAGATACGCCAGCACCGCGAACTCCTTCGGGCTCAACGACACGGGCCGCCCGCCGCGGGTGACGGTCCGGCGGGCCGGGTCCACTTCCACGTCACCACAGCGCAGCACCGCCGGCACGGGCGAGCCCAGCCGCCGGCCGAGCGCGCGGACCCGCGCCACCAGCTCCGGGAAGTCGAACGGCTTGGTCAGGTAGTCGTCGGCGCCGAGGTCCAGACCGTGCACCCGGTCGGCGAGCCCGCCGGCCGCCGTGAGCATCAGGATCCGGGCCGGCAGGCCGCGCGAACCCACGAACCGGCACACGTCGTCGCCGGACACCGAAGGCAGGTCGCGGTCGAGCACCACGACGTCGTACGGCGTCACGTCCAGCCGTTCCAGCGCCGCGCCCCCGTCGGTGACGACGTCCACGGCCATCCCCGAGCGCCGCAGCCCGGCCCCGATGGTCCGGGCAAGCAACTCGTGATCCTCCACGACCAGCACCCGCATCGGGCCAGCATGCCAGCCACCGGGTGACAGCTGGGTGACTGTGACCGGGCTGGCACCGCTGCCCGCGTAGACATCGTCGGCATGATCCTGGAGACCGAATCGCTCGCCAAGCGGTACCGCCGGCGGTGGGCCCTGCGCGACTGCACGCTCGCCGTGCCCGAAGGCGCGATCGTCGGCCTGGTCGGGCCGAACGGTGCCGGCAAGACCACCCTGCTGCACCTGATCGTGGGGCTGCTGGCGCCCACAGCGGGGACCGTCCGCGTGCTCGGCGGCGCCCCCGACCGAGCGCTGCAGGCCGGCCGGGTCGGGTTCGTCGCGCAGAACGCTCCGACCTACCCGAACCTCACCGTGGCCGACCACCTCGACCTCGGAAAATGGCTCAACCCGCGCCGCTGGGACACGACTGCGGCCCGGGAGCGGGTCGACCGGCTCGGCCTGCCAGCCCGGCAACGGGCCGGCCGGCTCTCCGGCGGCCAGCGCGCCCAGCTCGCCCTCACGCTCGCCCTGTCGAAACATCCCGACCTGCTCGTCCTCGACGAGCCCGTGGCCAGCCTCGACCCGCTGGCGCGCCGCGCGTTCCTCGACGAGACGGTCGCCGCCGCGACGGCCACCGGGACGGCGACGCTGCTCTCCACCCACCTCGTCGCCGACCTGGCACACACCGGCACCCACGTCGTGGTCGTCACCGGAGGCCGGATCCGCCTCGCCGCCACGACCGCGGCCCTCGGCACGACCCCGGCCGAGCTGGAGCGCGCGATCCTCGACCAACTCGGCCAGAGCGAGGAGCTCGCATGATCAGGCTCGCCCTCCGCCAGTTCCGGGCCTCGGCCTGGACCGCCGTGCTGGCGTTGGCCACCGTCGCCGCCGCGGTCCTGGCAACCCGGCCCGACCTCGTCGACGCCCACCGCGCCTGCGGACCAGACCTCTCCTGCCAGGCCGCGTTCGCCCTCGACAACATCCCCGTCAGGACGGCGTTCGGCCTCGTGGTGATCGTCGCGCCCGCCCTCGTCGGCGCCTTCTGGGGCGCACCGCTGGTCGCGCGGGAGGTCGAAGCCGGCACCCACCACCTGGTCTGGGCACAGAGCATCAGCCGAACCCGTTGGCTGGTCTCGCGACTGGTGGTCGTCGGCACCGCCACCGCGGCGGCGACCGCGGTGCTCAGCGCCCTCGTCACCTGGTGGGCCGTCCCGCTGGACGAGGCGGCGGCGGCCGCCTACGGCACCTTGGACCAGCGCGACCTCGCGCCGATCGGCTACGCCCTGTTCGCGCTCGCCCTCGGTGTGTGCGCCGGCCTCCTGATCCGGCGGACGCTGCCGGCGATGGCCGTGACCCTCGCGGGCCTGCTGACCGCCCGGATCGTCGTGACGGAATGGATCCGCCCGCTCGCGGCGACTCCACGGACGCATTCGATGCCGCTGGACCCCGACACGACGGGGTACGGCGCCGCCGGCAACATCCTGCTTGGTGTCGGGCCGAGCACCCTCCAGCCGACGACACCGGACATCCCGAACGCCTGGATCCAGTCGGTCGACGTCGTCGACAAGGCGGGAAAGCCACTCCCCAACGAGGTTCTCCACGCGACCTGCCCGACGCTCGACCAAGGGCACGGCGGCCCGGCCGGCCCGGTGCCGGAGGCCGTGCGGCAGCGCATGCACGACTGCGTCGCCCGGATCGGCGAGACCTACCACGAGGTCGTCACCTACCAACCGGGCAGCCGCTACTGGCTCTTCCAGTGGTGGGAGCTGGGAGTGTTCGTCGTCCTGACGGCGATTCTCGGCGGGTACGCACTCCACCGCCTCCGCCGCATACCGTAGGAGGCGTGAGCGTCTCGCCAGTGGTCGACCGGCCGGTCATGTTCCAGACCTGGCGCGATCTGACGTTCCTGCACTGGCGCTACCCGGCCCAGGTCGTCCAGGACGTGCTGCCGCCCGGTCTCACGGTCGACACGCACGACGGCGCCGCCTGGGTCGGGCTCGTGCCGTTCGTGATGTCCGGTGTACGCGCGCCGTACGTGCCGGCCCTGCCCTGGCTCTCGCGCTTCCCGGAAACCAACGTCCGCACCTACGTGCGCGGCCCCGACGGCCGCACCGGCATCTGGTTCTGCTCCCTCGACGCCGACCGGTTGGCGCCCGTGGTGGTCGCCCGGCTCACCTACGCGCTCCCCTACCACTGGGCGCGGATGGCGGTCAGCGTCGACGGGCCCAGGCACAGCTACCGCAGCCGCCGGCACCAGCACCCGGACCAGCGCTGCTCCGCCACCGTCCACGTTGGTCAGCCGATCCCCGAGCCGACACCGCTGGACACCTTCCTGACCGCGCGCTTCCGGCTCTACAGCGTCTGGCGCGGCGGGATCGTGGCCGCCGACGCGCAGCACGGACCGTGGCCGCTGCGCCGGGCCGAGCTGGAACACCTCGACGAGAACCTCGTCGAGGCGGGCGGCCTGCCGGCACCCACGGGCGATCCGCTCGTGCACGCCTCCGCCGGCGTGCTCGTGCGGGTCAGCGGGTGGCGCCGGGTCAGGGCCGGCTCGTGATCTGCTGCACCGCCCACGCGTTGCCGTCGGGGTCGGTGAAGTTGACGAAACCGACGTTGTTGAGGTCGTCGCCCTCCTGACGGGCCCGCGGCCCGGACGACCCGTAGACGACGATGTCGCCCACCTCGACGCCCCGCGCGACCAGCTCGGCGCGCGCCGCGTCCAGGTCGTTGACCACGAGCTGCAGGCCCCTGAGCGAGCCCGGCGGCATGTCGGGCACCGCGCCGAAGCCGATCACCACCGAGCAGCCCGAGCCCGGCGGGGTCAGCTGCACGATCCGGAAGCCCGGCCCCACCGTGTCGTGGTCGACCGCGAAGCCGAGCTTGTCGGCGTAGAACTCCTTCGCACGGTCCACATCGGATACCGGCACCACGACGACTTCCAGGGTCCAGTTCATCCGCTCAGGCTAGCCGCCACGCGTCGACGTCGCTGTCCGCCCGCACCAGCTCGCCGCGTCGGGCCAGGTGGGCGAGATGGGCGTACGTCTCGCCCACGGCCGAGCGCCGGATCATCCCCTGCACCTGCGGCCACGGTCGCGACCACGTGAGTCGCGAGGCAAGATCCCAGGTCGTCGCGCCCGGCGTGGCCGACACGAGACCGGTGACCTCGGCCAGCCGCGCGGCGTGGTGGGCGTGCAGCGCGGCGACCCGGTCGCGCAGCCCGGCAAACCGGTACTCGTGCGCCGGCAACACCTCGTCGGCCGGCAGTTCACCCGTGCGGGTGAGCGAGCGGAGGAAGTCACCCAACGGATCCGCGGTCTGTCCCGGATGGAGGGTGATGTTCGGGCTGATCCGCGGCAGCACGTGGTCACCGGCGAGCAACAGCCGCCGGTCCTCGTCGAAGAAGCAGAGATGCCCGGCCGTGTGCCCGGGTGTCCACACCGCACGGACGCCGGCCACCGGCCGGTCGCCGTCCTCGATGATCCGGTCCGGCTCCGCGAGCGCACGGAACCGCCGCGCGTCCTCGATCGAGCCGACGGTCTCGGCGACGTCGCCGTCGCCGCCGCCGCGGGCGCGTACCCAGGCGGTGATGTTCTCGACGAAGGCCGTTGGGTCGCTGCGGCCCTTCACCGCGGCCGCGTCCAAGGCGTGCATGCCGATCCAGGCGCCCGACGCCTCGCGCACCGCGCCGGCCAGGCCGTGGTGGTCGGCGTGCCAGTGGGTGACCAGCACCGCCCGCACGTCGGTCAGCGCGTAACCGCACTCCGCGAGCCCGGCGACCAGGGCCGACCACGCGTCGTCGGCCGGCCAGCCCGCGTCGACCAGGGCCACGCCGTCGGGCAGGGCCAGCGCGTACACCAGGACATAACGCAGTGGGCTCCCGGTCATCGGCACGGGAATCGACCACAGGCCGGGCCGGACCAGCTCCACCGGCGGCAGCTCCTTGCGCTGCCAGGCGGCGCGTTGCGCGGTGCCGGTGACCTCGACCATGCGTCGATCAGACCGCGACCGGCCGGTCAGGACAATCGCTGGTGACCAATCTCATCGGTCGAGCAACGGCCGGGTCGGATCCCAGACGCCGCCTCGGCGGCGGTACGCGATGGCGGACAGCGCCTCGAGCACGACCCGGTTGGCGAGGAAAGCGGTCACCTCGGCGTGGTCGTAGGGCGGCGACACCTCGACCACGTCGACGCCGACGACGGGCAGCTCGAGGCAGACCCGGCGGACCGCGTCGAGCAGCTCGCGGGAGGTGAGCCCGCCGGGCTCGGGCGTGCCGGTGCCCGGCGCCATGCCCGGGTCGACCACGTCGACGTCGACCGAGAGGAACACGCCGTCGCAGTCGTCGACCGCCGTCGCGAACGCCTCGGTCAGGCAGGTGTCGAGCCCGCGGGCGACGATCTCGCTCATCTCGTACGCCCGCATGCCCTGCGCGGCCATCCAGTCGAGCGTCTCCGGACCCGGCCAGTAGCCGCGCAGGCCGATCTGCAGGAACCGGTCGCCGCGGGCGGCACCCGACTCGATCAGCCGCCGCATCGGCTGGCCGTGCCCGAGCAGCGAGCCGAACTCGGTGTTGCCGGTGTCGGCGTGCGCGTCGAAGTGGACCACCGAGACGCGGCCGAAGCCGTGTGCCCGGGCCACGCCGGTGACGTCCGGCAGCGCGATCGTGTGGTCGCCGCCGAGCACGACCGGGATCGCGCCGTTGCCAGCGATCGTCGCCACCGCCTGCTCGATCACCCGGACGCTCTTCTCGATGTCGCCGGAGAAGCACTCGACGTCGCCGGCGTCGTACACCCTGATGTCCTTGAGCCCGTCGGTGCGCAGCGCGAGCGCCGGCCGCGACCCGTCGTGCGGCAGGTAGCAGGCCTGGCGCATGGCCGACGGGCCGAACCGCGTGCCGGGCCGGTGCGAGGTGCCGCCGTCGAACGGCGCGCCGAGGATGACCACGTCGGCGTCGGCCCAGGCGGCGGGCTCGTCAAGATCGCAGGGCGACACGCCGAGGAAGGTGATGTCGGGTCCGTACATCGCGCCGTACCGGGTCATGGTCAGCCACGCTAGCGGGTCCGCCGGTGCCGGTGTGATGTGGAGATGCGAACGGGTTTCGCCGTTCCCCTTTACAGCTTGCTGTGACCGCCGTCACTATCGGTGCAAGGGTCTTCGAGACCGGGAGGTGTGCGGTGGGCGGCACACAACCAACCTTCACGGACGCGCTTTCGCTGCAGGTGGCGCGGCGGCATCGGGCGGCGCTGCTCCGCGAGATCCAGATGTTCGAGCACGCGATCGCGTCACCGGGTGCCGAGCCGGGCTGGCACGAGCGGGTGACCGTCCGGCTGCGCGCCCTGCGCGCGGCGTTCGCGGAGCACATCGTGGTGACCGAGGGCGAGGACGGCCTCTACGCCGAACTGCTCGAACACGCACCGCGGCTGCACCGCCGGGTCCAGGTGCTGACCCGGGAGCACGCGGCCATCGCGGTGTCGATGTCGGCGATGCAGCGCCGCGCCGACCTGCCGGGCTCGCGGGTCGAGGAGCTGCGCCGCTGCGGCGGTGAGGTGCTGCGGGCACTGTCCAGGCACCGGCAGCGCGGCGCGGACCTGGTCTACGACGCGTACGAGACCGACATCGGGGGAGAAACCTGACCTGATCGGGTGATCTCCCGGAACCGGTGGGTCGGCCGGATCGTCTCAACGGCATGGTCTTCGTACGGGCGGTTCGTCTCGCCGCCGTCGCCGGTGTTGTCTTCGTCGTGGCGCTGTCGGCGTGTGCCGCGCCGGGCCGGGTCGGCGACGGCGGCGGGCTCGGCACGCCCGCCGATGACCACGAGGCCGTCGCGCAGTGGGCGGCCGAGGTCGCGGACGCCTGGTCGCCGACGGGCGACGCGTGGCAGCGCGGGTTCGTGCCGCTGCAGGACCCGATCACCGTCGAGGGCGCGCTGCTCGAGCCGGAGAAGCGGGCGCTCGCGGCCGGCTGGTGGGCCTCGGCGGTCCCGCTGCCCGCCGACCGGCCGGCGCGCGGGAGCGTGGTGTTCCGCGACGGGGCACTGCCCGTGACGGTGGTGAGCGCCGCGGAGGCGTACCAAGAGATGGATCTTGGTGATCCGCCGCCGTGCGTCTCTTCTTCGCCTTCCCCGGTCGATCCGTCCGCGGGGCCGGACGGGTCGGTGTCCGCGCCCGCCGGCGGTGACTGCGTCGGGTTGACGGTGCGGGGCGTGTCGCTCTCCTCGGTGGAGATGCGCACGAGCCGGGGTGTCGCGACCGTGCCGGCGTGGCGGTTTCAGCTCGACGACGGCCGGGCGGTGCTGCGCGCCGCGGTGGCCGACCCGTCGCCGGTCCCGTCGCCCGCCGCGACGCCGACGCGCGCGGCACCACCGGGGATCGTCGCGGCCCAGGGCGTCACGGGCGTGTCGGGGCTGGAGGTGCACTACCAGCTCGGCGTCGGCGCGTGCGACCGCGACATCACGCCGATCGTGGCCGAGCGCCCGGACGTCGTGGTGGTCACCGGCGGCGTGACGCGGGCCGAGGGCGAGTGCACCGACCAGCTGCTGATCGAGCCGGTGAGCGTGACGCTGGCCGAGCCGCTGGGCGATCGGCCGGTGCTCGACGGGCTCAACGGCACGCTGCTGCCGGTCGGGCCGGGCTTCTAAGGCAGGTTGATCGGGAGCTTCAGGCCGTCGAGGGCGTGGCCGCACGGGCAGTCGCGGTCGAGCGGGATGGTGGCCAGCGCGTCCATCAGGATGCCGCGCAATTTGGCGGTGTTCTCGCCGAACACCCGGAAAACCTCCTCCTGTGTGACGCCGTGGTCGCCCTCGACGCCGGCGTCCAGGTCGGTGACCAGGGCGATCGTGGTGTAGCAGAGGGCGAGCTCGCGGGCCAGGACCGCCTCCGGGTAGCCGGTCATGTTGACGACGGCGCCGCCCAGCGAGGTGAACCAGCGGGACTCGGCGCGCGTGGAGAACCTTGGCCCTTCGACGACGACCATGGTGCCGGTTCCGGTGGGGTTGATCTTGTTGCGCTGCGCGGCTTCGTCGAGCGTCCTCCGGCCCACCGGGCAGTACGGGTCGGCGAAGTTCACGTGCACCGCGCCGGCGTCGTAGTAGGTCTGCGTGCGGCCCGAGGTGCGGTCGAGCAGCTGGTCAGGAATGACGAACGCGCCCGGGCCCAACTCGGGTCGCAGCCCCCCGACCGCGCAGGGTGCCAGGATCTGCCGCACGCCGAGCGAGCGGAGCGCCCACAGGTTGGCCCGGTAGGGGATCCGGTGCGGCGGGAAACGGTGGTCACGACCGTGCCGGGGCAGGAACGCCACGTCCCGGTCACCGACGCGGGCGACCGTGATCGGGTCGGACGGCTTGCCGTACGGGGTGTCGACGTCATGCTCCGTGGCATCGTCGAGCAAGGCGTAGAGACCCGAACCGCCGATTACCGCAAGCTCCGCGCGTGCTGTCACTTTCATCCCTCTCGCCGAGGCTGTCAGCCTTAACCATGGCCGTAGGTCAGGCTAGGGTGCGAGACATGTGTTGCGCGTGGATGGTCGCGCCTGATGTCCTGTCCCCGTGCGGCGGGTTCGGGGGGTAGGCGCGTGCACGGCGAAGGGCAGGCGATCGGGGGCCGGTCGATGGAGTCGATGACCGGTCGACTCCTGGTGGCCACGCCGGCGCTCAAGGACCCGAACTTCGATCGTACGGTCGTGCTGCTCGTCGCCCACGAGCCCGGCGGCGCCCTCGGCGTGGTCCTCAACCGGGCGACGGAGGTCGCGGTCTCGGACGTGCTCGGCGCGTGGGGTTCCCTGGCCCGCGACCCGGCGGTGCTGTTCGAGGGCGGCCCGGTGCAACCGGAGTCGGCGATCTGCCTGGCCCGCATGCGCGCGCAGCGCCCACGGATGCGCGGCTTCCACCCGGTCTCGGGCTCGATCGGCACGCTGGACCTGTCCATCGATCCTGATGCGCTGCGGGAGAAGCTGACCTGCATACGGGTCTTCGCGGGCTACTCGGGCTGGTCGCCGGGCCAACTGGAGGAAGAGATCCAGAGCGGCTCGTGGTTCGTCTTCGACGCGCTGCCGGGAGACGCCTTCGTCGACCGCCCGGACGACCTGTGGCCGATGGTCCTCCGCCGCCAGGGCGGCATCCTGTCGGCGGTCGCCCACTTCCCGGCGGACGTGGCCCTCAACTGACCCACCCTGCAAGATGACCCCGGGGTGGGGCATGTGTAATATTGCGCGAGTGCCCGGGACACCGGGTGCGATTTGGGGCCGTGGCGCAGCTGGTAGCGCACCACACTGGCAGTGTGGGGGTCAGGGGTTCGAGTCCCCTCGGCTCCACAAATCGGGCGGTTAGATCTGGTTCGCGTTTGCGAACGAGATCTAACCGCCCAATTTGTGTCGCATATTCCTATTCCGGGGGCGACCCCCGGACCCCACGGTGCGGTGGGCGCTCTCCGCGGTCGTCTCAAGGTCAAAGCGGGCGGCCTCCGGGCCGCTGTCCTAGACGGCCAGTTGCCCTCCATGCCGGTCCTGCGATCCATCGGCGCTCGGCGGTCTTCTTGCCACCGGGGCCGCATGAACACAGCGCTCCCTCCAGCCACTCTGGTGCGGCTCTCCAGTTCGTAACGAGCACCGCGAGGGTTGCGCCGCTTCGGGCGGACCAGGTTTCGGCATCCAGCCGCTCGAGGGTCCGGTCGGCTCGCGGTCCGGGCGCTGCTGGACCAGATGCAGGTCGCCCGGCAGCCCGGCGCACGACGGTGCTCGACCTGGACCTGGTGGTGCGGGCGACCACCTCGGCGTGCCCGTTACCTCGCCGAGGAACCCGGCTGCAGCGGCGGTTGCGGTTCACCGTCCAATGCGTACAGATGCTCGTGCTCGGTCTCGTGGGCATTGGTGTTGTGGGCGTGGATGAGCGCCTGGGCCCGGCTCGCGGCCCGCGCCTCTATCGCGTCGACCAGAGCCGCGTGCAGGTCGTACCGCTCGCCCATGTACATCTCCAGCGGCTCGCGGACCGGCAGCACGAAGACGGTGTGCGACTCGATGATCTCGAGCAGGGTGCGGTAGATGGAGCGGAGGATGGCGCTGGGGCTGACCGCGGCGATCTGGTCGTGCAGCGCCCAGTTCGCCCGGGTGAACGCGGTGGCGTCCAACGCCTCGACGGCGACCGCCATCAGCCGCAGCGGTTCGCGCATCGCCTGGATGTCCGAGGCCGAGGAGTGGCGGACGGCGTCGGCGACGAGCAGCGGGTCGAGCGCGTTCCGGATGCGGACGGCGTCGGCGACGCCGGTGTCGTCGGCGTCGAGGGCGAGCACCGAGTGTCCCAGCCGGACGATCGGCGACTGTGCGGCCACGAACACGCCGCCACCCGGGCCCGTGCGGACAGAGACGAGTCCGCGCGACTGGAGCAGTCGAAGCGCTTCGTTGAAGGTGCCCACGCTCACGCCGACCGTCTGGCGCAGGTCCTCCTTCGTGCCGAGGCGCGCACCAGGTGCGAGCGACTGAACCATGGCCGCGATGCGCTCGGCGGCAACGTGGGCGAGTGGCGAGCCCTGAACTCGTCCCTGTGGCATCTCGTACCTCCTCGGCGTGATCCTAGGTCCACCCTTGACAACCCCGCGACGCCGCTTAACAATGCTCGAACGCTCCATGAATCCACATATTTAATATGCGGAATCTTAGTCACCATCGACCGTTGGGAGTGCGTGCGTGCGGGTTGCAAATCTTGCCGGCCGTCTGGCCCTGGTGAACGGGGCCACGGCAGTCGACGTGGAGAAGGCCAGCGAAGGCCGGTTCGGGCCGGACCCCCAGACCGTGTACGCGGACTGGGACGCCTTCTGCGCGTGGGCGCGCCAGGCCGGGGAGCCGGACGGCCACGCCGTCGATCCGGCGCGGTTGGGGCCGCCGGCCCCCGAACCGCGGCAGGTCTTCGCCATCGGCTTGAACTACCGTGAGCACGCCGCCGAGTCCGGCCACGAGGTGCCCACCGAACCGACCGTCTTCACGAAGTTCCCCGCCAGCTTCACCGGACCGTACGGCCAGATCGAGCTGCCCGGAGACGGCCGCACCGACTGGGAGGTCGAACTCGTCGCGGTCATCGGGCGCCGGGCCGAGCGGGTGCCGCGGGCCGACGCGTGGCACCACGTCGCGGGCCTCACGATCGGACAGGACCTGTCCGAGCGCGTCCGGCAGTCCCGGGGACCGGCGCCGCAGTTCAGCCTGGCCAAGTCGTTCACGGGTTTCTCGCCGACCGGGCCGTGGCTGGTCACCCCCGACGAGTTCGCGGATCCCGATGACATCGAGCTCGGCTGCGTCCTCAACGGCGAGCACGTGCAGCGGGCCCGCACCCGGGACCTGGTCTTCGACGTGCCCGAGATCATCAGCCGGCTGTCGCATGTGCTGCCTCTGCTGCCGGGCGACGTCATCTTCACGGGAACGCCGGCCGGGGTGGGCTTCGGTCGCAACCCCCAGCGGTTCCTCGCCCCCGGCGACGAGCTGGTCAGCTACGTGACGGGGATCGGCGAGATGAAGCACAGCTTCATGGCCGCTCCGGCCGCCGGATGAGCCGCACCGCAGAAGCCGAGGCCGAGATGACGCGACCGGTTGTCCTCATGCCCGGGCCGATGCCCGAGTACGTGCTGACGGCGTGCTCGTCGCACTTCGAGGTGCTGCGGCTCTGGGAGGCCGCCGATCCGCCCGGCCTGCTGCGCGAGCGGGCCACATCCGTGGCCGCGGTCGCCTCCGGCGGAGCTCCGGTCGACGCCGAGCTGATCCGTCAACTGCCCAACCTGCGAATCGTCGCGTGCCTCGGCGTCGGCTACGACTCGATCGACGTCGCCGAGGCGGCCCGGCGGGGAGTCATGGTGACGAACACGCCGGACGTGCTGACCGACGACGTCGCCGACGTGGCGCTCGGACTGCTGCTGATGACCGTGCGCGAGATGCCGCAGGCGGAACGGCACCTGCGCGCCGGCCGGTGGGCCGACGGGCCGTTCCACCTGGCGCCAACCACGCTGCGTGGGCGCCGGTTGGGGATCCTTGGCCTCGGCCGGATCGGCGAGGCGATCGCGCGGCGCGCCCAGCCGTTCGGGGTCGAGATCAGCTACCACAACCGGCGGCCGAAGGCGGTCCCGTTCCGGTACCACGCCACGCTGGGCGAGTTGGCCGACCACGTCGATGTGCTGATCGTCGCCACGCCCGGCGGCCCGCGGACCCGGCACCTGGTCGACGCCGACATCCTGCGCCGGCTCGGCCCGACGGGGATCGTCGTCAACGTCGCCCGGGGCTCGGTCATTGACCAGGACGCGCTGACCGAGGCGCTGCGGTCCGGTCACATCCTCGCGGCCGGCCTGGACGTGTTCGAGGACGAGCCGAACGTCCCCGGCGCGCTGCTCGACCTGCCGAACGCGGTGCTGCTGCCGCACATCGGCTCGGCGACCGTACGGACCCGGCGCGCGATGGGGAACCTGCTCGTGGACAACCTCCTCAGCTGGTTCGCGAACGGCGTCGCGCTCAGCCCGGTGCCCGAAACCCGCCCCGCCGAGCCGGCCCCGCCGGCCGACGCGGTGCACACGACAAACCAGGGGGTACGCGGTGCGTAACTTGACCGAGTCGGCCCGGCTGTACGAGGCCGCGCGCAAGGTGATCGCCGGGGGTGTGTCGAGCGACATCAGGCGCAGCACCACGGCGGCGCCGCCGCTCTACGTCGACCACGCGCGGGGGTCCCACCTTTGGGACGTCGACGGCAACGAGTACGTCGACTACGTGCTCGGTCAGGGGCCGCTGCTGTTCGGGCACTCCCACCCCCGGATCGTCGAGGCGGTGAACCGGCAGGTCGCCCGCGGGCAGACCTATTCAGCTCAGCACGCGCTGGAGGTCGAGGTCGCGGACCTGGTCTGCGACCTGGTGCCGTGCGCCGAGCTGGTCCGGTTCAACAGCGTCGGCTCCGAGGCGGTGCACGCGGCGCTGCGGCTCGCGCGGGCCGCGACCGGGCGGGGCAAGGTGCTCAAGTTCGAGGGGCACTACCACGGGTGGTACGACCCGGTGGCGTTCAGCGTCCACCCGGCGCCGGACGAGGCCGGCCCGGCCGACCGCCCGCGCCCCGTGCCCAGCACGCCGGGCCAGCCGGTGGGGGCCGCCGACGGGCTCGTCATCGCGCCGTGGAACAACCTGCCGGCGCTCGAGCGGATCCTCGACGAGCATGCGGGCGAGATCGCCGCCGTGATCATGGAGCCGCTGCTGTGCAACAGCGGCTGCATCGAGCCGCACCCGGAGTTCCTGCGGGGCGTGCGCGAACGGACCCGGCGCGACGGCATCGTCCTCATCTTCGACGAGGTCATCACCGGCTTCCGGCTCGCGCCCGGTGGCGGGCAGCAATGGTTCGGGGTCGTTCCCGACCTCGCGGTCTTCGGCAAGGCGATGGCCGGCGGCTTCCCGCTGTCGTGCATCGCCGGCAGCGCGGAGATCATGCGGCCGATCGCGGAAGGGAAGGTCGCGCACGCGGGGACCTTCAACTCCAACCCGGTCGTCATGGCGGCAGCGGCAGCGGCCCTCGGCATGATCAGCAAGGAGGGCGACGCGCTGTACGAGCCGCTGCGGGAGCGCGGCCGGCGCCTCGCCGGCGGCATCGCCGAGCGGGCCCGGGCGGCCGGTGTGGACGTGCTGACCGCCGGGCCGGGCCCGATCGTGCAGGTCTACCTGACGAACCGGCCGGCGGTCGACGACTACCGCGAGTATGCCGCGGTCGACCGGGCACGGACGCTGGGCCTGCACGCCGCGCTGCTGGACCAGGGGATCAACTCGGTCAGCCGCGGCCTGTGGTTCCTGTCCACCGCGCACGACGACACGGACATTGACCGCACGCTCGCCGCCGTCGAGCGGGTGTTTGCCGACCCGGCGTGGCAGGCGGGTCCATGATGGAGACTGAGCGCCGCGCCGCACCGCGACCGGGCCTGACGATCGACGCGATCCGCACGTCCGTGGTCACCCGCCCCTACCTGCGGCCGTTCGGGATCAGCAGCGGGACCAGCGAGGTGCTGACCAGCCTGGTCGTGGACGTGGTCGCCGGCGACCGGGTGGGCCGGGGCGAGGCGGCGCCGATGACCGCCTACACCGGGGAGACGCTCGACGGTGTCCGCGGCGCCGTGGAGCAGGTGCTGGCGCCGGCGCTGGTTGGCCGCGGGCTGCACGGCATCGCCGACGCGGTCGCCGTGATGGACGCGACGGTACGCCACCAGCACCTGGCGAAGGCGGCCGTCGACATCGCCCTGCACGACCTCGTCGCGGCCTCGGCCGGCGTGCCGGCGCACACCCTGCTGGGTGGTGCCACGCGCGCACAGGTCCCGATCGCCTGGGTGGTCGGCCTCGGCGAGGTCGACGAGGTGGTCGCCGAGGCGTGCGAGCACGCGGCGCGCGGTTTCCGCCACATCAAGGTGAAGGGTGGCGAGGA
Organism: Asanoa sp. NPDC050611; assembly: GCF_040654855.1. Taxonomy (NCBI): domain Bacteria; kingdom Bacillati; phylum Actinomycetota; class Actinomycetes; order Micromonosporales; family Micromonosporaceae; genus Asanoa; species Asanoa sp. NPDC050611. Next base: position 15,316 of record NZ_JBFAIU010000032.1, on the reverse strand, counting down.
CCCGGCCCGGGACGTCCGGCTGGTCCGGGCCCTGACCGCCGCCCTGCCCGTCGGGGTGGAGACGTCTCTGGACGCCAACGAGGGATATTCCCGCGCAGACGCTATCCCGGCGCTGCTGGACATGGACGACGCCGGGCTGAGCATGGTGGAGCAGCCGTTGCCGCGGTGGGACCTGCGCGGCCTGGCCGAACTGAGGCGGCGGCTGCGGCTGCGCGTGATGGTCGACGAAAGCGTGCAGTCCCTGCACGACGCCCTCGCGGTGATCCGCGCTGAGGCCGCCGACATCATCAACATCAAGGTTCTCAAGGTCGGCGGGCTGCACCGCGCCCGGCAGGTCGCGGCGCTGGCGGAGGCGGCCGGGCTGGCGGTCAAGGTCGGCAGCATGCCCGAACTCGGCGTGGCGACACTCGCCGGTCTGCACCTGGCGGCGACGACTCCCTCCGGGTCACCGCCGGCAGATCTCGTCGGGCCGTTGATGGTCGAGGGCGACCCGGTGGCCCCGGACGTGTTCGGGGCGGGACGCCACGGGTTTCTGCCCGTCCCGGACGGCCCGGGTCTGGGACATCAGCCGGCACCGGACGGCGGAACGCGATGATGGGGCACGCGCGGCTCGGCGCGTCCGGTCTCAAGGTGTCCCGGGTGATCTACGGGAACTGGCTGACCCACGGCTCATCCGCCGACCCGGCACAGGCGCTCGCCTGCGTGCGTACCGCGCTGGATCTCGGGATCAGCACCTTCGACACGGCCGACGCGTACGCGAACACGGAGGCGGAGTCCCTGCTCGGCGAGGCCCTGGAGCATGAGCGCCGGGAGAGCCTGGAGATCCTTACGAAGGTCTACAACCCGGTGGGGCCCCGCGGACACAACGATTCCGGGCTGTCCCGCAAACACATCATGGAGGGCATCAACGGGTCGCTGCGCCGTCTGCGGACCGACTACGTCGACGTCTACCAGGCGCACCGCTTCGACACCGAGACGCCGCTGGAAGAGACCATGCAGGCGATGGCCGACGTCGTCCGGCACGGCAAGGCCCTCTACATCGGTGTCAGCGAATGGACGGCCGAGCAGATCACCGCGGGCGCCGACCTGGCGCGGCAGCTGGGTTTCCCGCTCGTCTCGAACCAGCCGCAGTACTCCATGTTGTGGCGGGTCATCGAGCGGGAGGTGATACCGGCCTCCGAACGGTCGGGCATCTCGCAGATCGTCTGGTCGCCGCTGGCGCAGGGCGTCCTGACCGGCAAGTACCTGCCGGACCAGCGGCCGCCGGCTGGGTCGCGGGCGGCGCGGAACACGGCGTCGGCCGAGCCGCTGCTGTCCGGGTTCATGCGGCCCGAAGTGCTCCGGCGGGTCCAACGGCTCCGCCCGGTCGCCGCGGACCTCGGCCTCAGCCTCGCCCAGCTGGCGGTGGCCTGGGTGCTGCGGCAGCGCAACGTGACGGCCGCCGTGGTCGGCGCGTCACGACCCAAGCAGTTGACGGAGACCGTGGCCGGGTGGAACACGACGATTCCGCCGGAGGCCCTGGCCCGCATCGATGACGTTCTTGGCGACGTCGTCGAGCGGCGGGCGGAGATGACGGCGCTGCTGGCGCCGAAGCGGCGCCCCACCTAGCCGTCGCCACGAGCGGCGGCGACGGTCGGGCGTATGGGATCGAGATGGGGACTATCGCTAATTGGATCAAGGCGGGTTGAGCTGAGAGGCCGGCCTACGTGGAAATGAGGATAGCCAGAATGGCGAGGTTGAAATTCAGGCCAACCGCCGGCGCAGCGGCCGCGGCGCTCGTGGTCGCGCTGGCGCTGACGGCTTGCTCCGGGTCGAGCGGGTCGAACAGCACCGGAACGGACAGCACCAACCCCATGGAGGAACTCCGGTGGGGCACCCCGGGACCGGTCGTCACGGTGGACGGTTCGGTCGCGGGTGACGCCACCTCGATGAACGGCATCTACCTCACCTCCGGTCAGCTCACCCGGTTCAACGCCGACCGCAAGCCGGTGCTGGACCTTGCCGAGAGCATCGACGTCGCCCCCGACGGGCTGACCGCGACGGTGAAGTTCCGGCCGGACCTCAAGTACTCGGACGGCACGCCGATCGTGGCCGAGGACCTGCAGTACGCGGTCGAGCGCAACCGGAAGGGCACCGGGGCCGGCTTCATCGCCACCATCAAGTCGGTCGACGTGGCCGACGAGCGCACGGCCAAGGTGAACCTGAAGGGCCCCGACCCGGACCTGCTGTCCTGGTTCGCCGAGCGGGCCCTGCAGCTGCACCCGAAAAAGCTCATCGAGTCCGACAAGGACTACTGGAGCCATCCGGTCAGCGGCGGCCCGTACATGATCGACAAGGGCTGGACCCCGGGCAGCGACGTGTTCCGCGCGGTGGAGAACCCGAACTATCCGAAGGGCCCGATGATGGCCAAGGCGATCGAGATGGTGTCGATCCCGGACGCCGCCTCTCGAGTGCTCCAGGTCACCAGCGGCGAGGTGCAGGCCGCCATCGACCTGCCGCTGTCCAGCAAGGACTCGTTCCCGGCGGAGGTCAAGGCCTCGTACGCGGGCGTCGGTGGGTCGAACTACCTGGTGATGAACCAGAAAGCGCTTCCGCCGCTGGCCGACGTCAAGGTGCGGCAGGCGATGTCGTACGCCATCGACCGGAAAGCCGTGTCGGAGAAGGCCTTCTTCGGCCTGCAGCCGGCGTCGACGTCGCCGATGTTCGACTGCGGCGAGCTGTGCGAGCGGGGCCTGCTGCCGGACCAGGGTGCGCAGAACCTGGACAAGGCGCGGTCCCTGATGCAGGAGGCCGGGTACGCGGGTGGCTTCGACGTCGAGCTGAAGGTGAGCAGCAGCCGGGGCGGTTGGCAGGAGGCCGCCGTCATCATCGCGGAGAACCTGAGCCAGATCGGCGTCCGGGCCAAGGTCACCCCGGTCGACGAGGGCCAGCACTACAGCTCCATCACCACGCAGAACTACCAGATGTTCTTCTCCGGCGGCGGCGGACACCACCAGTCCACGTTGTCGCAGATGCTCAACGTCGGCGACTTCTGGGTGGCCGCCACCGGCTGGCAGCCACCGGCCGAGGCGGCGCAGGCCTTGCAGCGCACCGCGTCCGAGCTCGACGCCGCCAAGCGGCGGACGGCGTACACCGAGGCACAGCAGATCTGGATGGCGGCGATGCACACCATCCCGGTCACCGAGCGCGTCCAGCTCAGCGCGAGCCGGGTCCCGAACACGCTGTTCGTCACCCAGATCAAGAACGACCAGAAGGTCAGCATCCAGACGGTTGCGGAAGCCAAGCAGAACGCACGGGCCGGCGACCTGTGAACGTACGGGTCGGCTGAACGGGGCGAGAACAGGTCGGATTGATGGACACCTTGCGTAGACATTGGGCCGTGCGGATCGTGGTGCGGGGGATCGCCGTCAGCTTCATCGTGGCGACGGTCGCGTTCTCTGTGCTGCGGTTCGCGCCGGGCGACCCGGTTCTCGCCATCCTCGGTGACCAGGCATCGCCGATCGCCGCCGAGGAGATGCGCGAAAAGTTGGGCCTGGACGGCAACGTCCTGACCCAGTACGTGCATTTCCTCGGCGACGCCGTGCGGGGCGACCTGGGCACTTCGATCACCAGCGGCACGCCCGTGGTGCGGATCATCGGCGACTCGATCACGCCGACGCTGTCGCTGATCCTGCTCACCGCGCTGTTCGCGCTCGTGCTGTCCGTGCCGCTGGGCCTGCGGCTGGCGCTGGCACCGGACGGGCTGTTCAGCAAGGTGTTCCGCGTCGTCTCCTCCTTCTCGCTGGCGACACCGGGGTTCTTCCTCGGGTTGCTGGCGCTGCTGCTGTTCGCGATCCGGTGGAAGGTGGCGCCGATCGCCGGCTTCGAGCCGACGCTGCCGGGTGCGCTGGCCTACCTGTGGCTGCCCGCGCTGGTCATCTGCGCCCAGCTCATACCGATCCTCGCGCGCGTGTTCCGCTCCTCGGTGCTGCGCACGCTCGACGAGGAGTTCGTCGAGGCCGCGATCGTCCGGGGCGTCTCCCGCCGGCGGTTCTACTGGCACTACCTGGTCCGGCCGTCCATCGCGCCGACGATCGCGCTGCTGGGGTACGTCACCGGCCAGCTGCTCGGCGCCTCGGTCATGATCGAGATGGTGTTCAGCATGCCGGGAATCGGCACCCGGCTGGTGCGGGCGGTGACCACCCGCGACTACCCAACCGTGCAGGGCATCTTGCTGATCTTCGGGGTGCTGGTCGTGCTCATCACCACCCTGTCCGAACTGTCCATCAAACGGCTCGACCCGAGGGCGGGAGGCGACCGATGACCTGGCGTGCCCGGTGGCGGGACATCGACAAGGCATTCCTGGTCGGGGTGATCCTGCTCGGCCTGATCGTGCTCGCCAGCGTGCTGGTGCCGGTGCTGAGTAAGTTCGACCCCTCCAGCGGCACGGCGAAGCCGATGCAGGGCCCGTCCTCCGCGAACCTGTTCGGCACGGACAACCTCGGTCGGGACGTGTTCGTCCGCGCGTTCGCCGCGACCAGGCTCGACATGGCCGTCGCGATGGCCGCCGTCGGCGTCTCGCTCGTCGTGGGAACGCTGCTCGGTGCCGTCATGGGACTGGGCGGCCGGTCGAAGCTCAGCGGGTTGCTGAGCCTGGTCGTGGACAGCATCAACGCGTTCCCGTTCATCGTGCTGGCGCTCGGCGTCGTCGCGGTCGTCGGGCCCAGCGTTCCCGGCGTGCTGGCGGCGATCATCCTGACCGGGTGGGCCCGCTATGCCCGGGTCGCCCGGGCCCGGGCGGCGGTGATCGCCAACGCGGACTTCGTGCACGCCGCCCGGCTGCTCGGCTACAGCCGGACCCGGGTGATGATCCGGCACGTCTTCCCGAACGTCTACGCCGAGAGCTTCGCCTTCGCACTGAGCGAGCTGGTCATCGTCATCCTCGCCATCGCGTCACTGTCCTTCCTCGGTGCCGGCGTCCGGCCGCCGACGCCCGAGCTCGGCGCGATGATCTCCGAGGGCCGGATCTTCCTGGCCCAGGCGTGGTGGATATCGATCTTCCCGGGAGCGGTGCTGGCGCTGGCCGCGCTCAGCATCCAGCTCATCGCCGACGGCTACGAGAGGATGGTCCGCTATGCCTAGCGACCTGGAAACCGCCGGCACACCACGCTCCGACCACGACGCGGCACGGACGGACGCCGACGGGGACCTGCTGGCCGTCTCGGGCGTGCGGATCGCCCTGCGGCGCCGGTCCGGGGAGGTGCCGGTCGTGGAAACCGCCACCTTCACCGTCCCCGCCAACGGCGCGCTCGGCGTGGTCGGGGAGTCGGGCTCCGGCAAGAGCATGCTGAGCCGCGCTCTGATCGGAACGCTGCCCCGCTACGGCGGCCGGGTGACCCACGGCTCGATCCGGTGGCAGGGCCGCGAGCTGGTCGGCCTGCCCGAGAAGGCGTGGCGGACGATCCGGGGCAGGGAGATCGGCTACGTGCCCCAGAGCTCGATGGCCGGGCTCAACCCGATCCTGCCGATCGGGGAGCAGCTGCTGGAGGCGGTTTCGAACGGCCGGCGGAGGGTCGACGCCGAGCACCGGGCGCGCGTGCTCGAACTGCTCGACCTGGTCCGCATTCCTCGCGCCAAGCAGGTGGTGTCGGAGACGGCCGACCAGCTGTCGGGCGGCATGCGCCAGCGGGTGGTCATCGCCGCGGCGCTGGCCCAGCGGCCGAAGCTGCTCATCCTGGACGAGCCGACGACCGCGCTCGACGTCACCGTCCAGGCCGGCATTCTCAAGCTGGTCGCCGACCTCCGCCGCGAGTTGGGCATGGCGGTCATGCTGACCTCGCACGACCTGGCGGTCATCGAGACGATCTGCGACAAGATCATGACGATGTACGCCGGCGCGGTGATCGAGATCGGCGGCGTCGGCGACGTCCGGGGTGGACCGCTGCACCCGTACACCAAGGCGCTGATGGAGTCCCGTGTGGACCAGGCGGACCCGACGCGGGACCTCGTCACCATCCCCGGCGAACCGCCGAGCACCGGCAACTGGCCACCCGGTTGCCGGTTCTGGCCACGCTGCCCGGTCGCCGTCGATGCCTGCCGCGTCGGGGACCAGCCGGCGATGCGGTCCTTCGGCCAGCGGTGGTCGGCCTGCCTGCGAACCGGGGAGTGGCTGTGACCGAGGCGATCGCCACCGATCCGATCATCACCGTGACCGACCTGAGCGTCACCTTCGCGACCCCACGCGGCCCCGTGCACGCGGTGCGGGGCGTCGACATGGTGGTCGCACCCGGCGAGACCGTGGGCATCGTGGGCGAGTCGGGCAGTGGCAAGTCCACCCTCGCCCGCGCCATCGTGGGCCTGGTCCCGGCGGAAAGCGGCAGCGCGTTCGTAGACGGGCGTCCGGTTCGGCCGCTGCGCGGCCGACGCTCCCGCGTCGATGCGGGCACCGTTCAGATGATCTTCCAGGACTCCTACACCTCGCTGAACCCGCGCCAGCGGCCCATCGACGCGGTGGCGGAGGCGGTGCGCGTCTGCCAGGGTCTGGGCCGCGCGCCGGCCCGCGAGCGCGCGCTGCACCTGCTCGGCTCGGTGGGAATTTCCCCCGCGCAGAGCCGGATGAAGACCCGGTCGCTGTCCGGGGGGCAGCGCCAGCGCGTCTCGATCGCGCGGGCGCTCGCGGCGGACCCGAAGATCCTCGTTGCCGACGAGCCGACCTCGTCGCTCGACCAGTCCATCGCGGCGAGCCTGCTGAACCTGCTGCGGCGGATCCAGGCCGAGCGCGGCATCACGGTCGTCTTCATCAGCCACGACCTCGGCGTCGTGCGCTACCTGGCCCATCGGGTCTACGTCATGAAGGAGGGCGTCATCGTCGAGCACGGCCTGACCGCCGACGTCTTCGGGGCGCCGGAACACGAGTACACGCGGACGCTCGTCTCGTCCGTGCCGGGCGTGCGGAGTGAAGCCGCATGACCGGTCCCAGCACCCCCGATGGAGTGGAGCGTATGTCGATCGGCGTCGGAATCGTCGGCACGGGCATCATGGCCACGGCGCATGCCCGGGTCGTACAGGAGGATCCCCGGACCCACCTGGCCGGCTGGGTGAGCCGGCGCCGCGAACCCGCGGGGATCGCGGAGTTCGGGCCGGTTCCGGTCCATGCGACGGTCGAAGATCTGCTACGCGACGAATCGGTGGGAATCGTGATCGTCGCGACGCCGGACTTCGCGCACCGGGAGCCGGCGGTGCTGGCCGCCCGGGCCGGGCGGCACGTGCTGATCGAGAAGCCGCTGGCGATGTCCGGCGCGGACGCCGAGGAGATCCTCGCCGCCGTGCGCGGCTCCGGCGTGCGGGCCATGACGCTCTTCAACCAGCGCTGGACGCCCGCGTACTGGCAGGCCAAGCAGGAGATCGCCAGCACCGGTGCGGGCCGGCCGATCATGGCGTACGCGCGCAAGAACGACACCCTGCACGTACCCACCGAGATGATCTCGTGGGCCGACCGCTCCTCGCCGTCGTGGTTCCTCTCGTCGCACGACGTCGACCTGGTTACCTGGTTCTTCGACGCGCCGGCGGTCGAGGTGTTCGCCACCGCGGTCGACCACGTTCTCGTCGGCCGGGGCATCGACACGCCGGACGCGGTACACGCCCAGGTGCGGTTCGCCGACGGTGCGGTGGCGACGTTCGAGTCCTGCTGGGTAGTGCCGGACGGCTACCCCACCGTGGTCGAGTCCTTCGTCGAGGTGCTCACCGCCAACCGGCACATCCACGTCGATCGCAAGGTCGAGCAGTTGGAGATCGCGACGGCGGAACGGATGTACTACCCACGGACCGGCGGTGCCCGGATCGGCGGGCGCGGCGTCGGCCCGGCCGCCTCGGCCGTGCGGCACTTCATCGACGTGGTCGCCGACGGCATCGAGCCGATCATCCCGATCGAGCACTCGGTCCGGGTCACCTGGCTGCTCGAGGCGATCGAGAGGTCCTACCGCTCCGGCGCGCCGGTGCGGGTCGGCGGCGACGGGGGCGGGTCATGAGCCAAACGTCGCCGGCAACCGGCCGGCCGCACCGCAGCGCGGCGTGGTTCCAGGGCGACTCCATCAACGCCATGTCCAGTCGGGCCTGGCTGCGGTCGCAGGGGCACAGCAGCAGCATGTTCGACGGCCGCCCGACCATCGGTGTCATCAACTCGTGGGCGGACACGACGCCGTGCAACGTCAGCCTCCGCCAGGTCGCCGAACACGTGAAGCGCGGGGTGTACCGGGCCGGCGGTTTCCCGCTCGAGCTGCCGGTGATGTCGCTCGGCGAGACACTGATGAAGCCGACGACGATGCTCTATCGCAACCTGATGGCGATGGAGGTCGAGGAGTGCATCCGGGCGTACCCGTTCGACGGCGTCGTCCTGCTCGCCGGCTGTGACAAGACCACGCCCGGCATGATCCTCGGCCTGGCCAGCACCGACATTCCCGGGATCGTGGTGACCAGCGGCCCGATGCTGCGCAGCATCCGCGGCACCGAGGAACTGGGCGGCCCGAGCGGCCTGTGGAAGTCCTATGTGGCGCACCGGACCGGCGCCATGGATGACGGCATCTGGCGGGAGATCGAAAGCTGCGTCGGCCGCTCCGCCGGGCATTGCGGTGTCATGGGCTCGGCGTCGACGATGGCGATCGTGGCCGAGGCGCTCGGCCTGACGCTGCCCGGCAACGCCGCGATACCGGCGGTCGACTCGCGCCGGCTCGCGCTCGCCGAGGACAGCGGCTACCGGATCGTCCAGATGGTGGCCGAAGGCCTGCTGCCCGAGCGCATCCTCACCCGCGCCGCGTTCGACAACGCCATCACCGCCTTGATGGCGGTCGGCGGCAGCACGAACGCGATCATCCACCTCACCGCGATCGCGCGGCGCGCGGGAATCGCGCTGACCCTGGACGACTTCGACCGGATCTCACGGCGCACGCCGGTCATCGCCGACGTGCTCCCGGTCGGCCGCCGCCAGATGGAGGACTTCTTCTACGCCGGCGGGCTGCCCGCCGTGGTGCACGAGCTGGGGGATCTCCTCGATCCCGACGGCGTCACCGTCACCGGCCGAAGCCTGCGCGAGAACTGCGCGGACGCGCGGAGCCTGGACGCGCGGACGATCAGATCCCGGGACGAGGCGTTGCAGCGCGACGGCGGCATCGCCGTGCTGCGGGGGAATCTCTGCCCGGACGGTGCCGTCATCAAGCACGCGGCCGCGTCGCCCCAGCTGCGCCGGCACCGGGGCCGCGCGGTCGTCTTCCAGAACAAGGCGGATCTGTCCGCCCGGATCCACGACCGCGCGCTCGCCGTCGACGCGAGCTCGGTGCTGGTGCTGCGCGACAGCGGCCCGGTCGGCGGCCCGGGCATGCCGGAGTGGGGCATGCTGCCGATCCCGCTGAAGCTGGCCGAGCAGGGCGTCACCGACATGGTGCGGATCTCCGACGCCCGGATGAGCGGGACGTCCTTCGGCACCTGCGTGCTGCACATCAGTCCCGAAAGCGCCGTCGGCGGGGTGCTCGGGCTGGTCGAGGACGGCGACGAGATCGAGCTGGACATCCCGAACCGCAGGCTCGACCTGCTGGTCGGCGACGAGGAGCTGGCGCGGCGGCGGGAGCGCTGGACGCCACCAGCCCACCCGCCCCGGCGCGGCTTCACCTGGCTTTACACCCAGCATGTCGACCAGGCCGACAAGGGCGCGGACTTCGGCTTCCTCGCCGGCCGCACCTCCGCGGCCGAGCAGATGTACCAGCCGACGGACCAGTGAGAAACGGATGTGGGCATGTCCAGTGACACCTCGGCCGACGCGGCGGACACCGAGCTCGACGCGGGTCTGATCGACGTCAACGCGCTCGTCGGGCCCGACATCCCGGCCCACCGGTCCACCGGCGCGAGCGACCTGCTCGCGCTCCAGCGCCGCTTCGGCATCGGGCACAGCCTGGTGCGCGACTCGACCGCCGTCCGGGTTTCGCGCACGACGGGCAACCGGTCCGTTCTGGAGCTCGGCCTGGACACCGTCTCCCCGGTGATCGTCGCCTCCGCGCTGCACGCCGACCGCCTGCCGGGCGAGTTGTCCGCGGCGGTGGCGGACGGCGCCCGGGCGGTCTGGGTCGAGCACGCGACCTGGGAGCAGGAGTCGGAGGCCGTGCGGCGGCTGCTGCGCGCGGTACAGGCCACCAGCCTGCCGATGCTGGTCCCGCACCGGCAGCCCGGCGACGCGGCGCGGATCGGCGCGCTGACCGCCGACGCCGGCACACCCGTGGTCCTCGTCGAGGCGCGGTATCCGGACTTCTCCGAGGTGCTGCCCGCACTCGACCGCTACCGGAACCTGCACGTCGAGACCAGCAGCCTCGGCAGCTACCAGGCCATCGAATGTGTCGCCCGCGTCGCCGGGCACGAACGCATCCTCTTCGGCTCCGGCGCTCCGGTGCGCACGCCGCTGTCGCCGATCTACGCGGTCCTGATGGCGGACATCCCGGTGGCTGCGAAACGGGCGATCCTCGCCGGGAACGCCGCGCGGGTCTTCGGGTTGGGGCCAGTGCCGGACACCCGGTTGCGGGTCGACGTGCCCGACGGCCTGTTCGACGTGCACGGGCACTTCTTCCCGGCGCCGTGGGAGGTGCCGGAACAGCCCGACGCGCCGATCCTCGGTGAGCTGCGCCGGTTCGGGATCCGTCGGCAGGTGGCGTCCTCCATCCCCGCCATCATGGGCGCACTGGAGTTCGGCAACGCGCAGACGGTGCGCGCCTGCGCCGCGAACCCGGACCAGCTCGGCTACCTGGTCGCCAACCCGGACGACGTCGACCTGGCCGAGGAGCACATCCGCAAGTGGGGCGAGTGCACCGGCATCGTGGGGGTCAAGGTGCACACCGAGGGTTCCGGCGTGCCCACCCGGTCGCCCCGGATGAGCCGGCTCTTCGAGGTGCTCGCCGACTACGGCCGACCGGTGAAGATCCACAACTCCGGCGAGGGGTGGGAGGACGCGCTGCTGGAGATCGCCCGCAGCCACCCGCGGCTGCCCATCGTGATCGCCCACGCGGGCTACCACCGCCCGCAGCCGTCAGCCGCCGCGGTGGTCAACCAGACGCCGAACGTCCACATCGAACTCGCCAGCAGCAAGGCGGACATCCGTGACGCCCGCGATCTGGTCGGCGCGGTCGACCCCGAGCGGGTGCTGTTCGGTTCCGACGCGCCGTTGCTCAACCCGGCCTTCGTGCTCGGGCTCTACCAGGACCTCGGGTTGGCCGGTCCCACCCTCGAGCGCATCTACCGCGACAACGGCGAGCGCCTGTTCGACGGGCCGGCCTGAGCCCACCACAGCATCTGTACGAAGGGAGACTCTCATGGTTGAGCAGCTGGCCGGGGCGGCATCGACCCGGCTGCGCGAACGGGGGCTGCGCTCGATTCCCGGCGCCGTCAACTCGAACATCCGGTTGAGCGCCCCGCCGGTGTTCTTCGACCGGGCCGCGGGTGCGATCCTCTGGGACGTCGACGGCCGCGACTACGTCGACTACGTGCTAGGGCAGGGCCCGCACTTCCTCGGGCACGCCTGCGGACCGGTCAACGCCGCGGTCGCCGAGGCGTGCAAGAGGGGGATGCTGTTCGGCGGGTCGCATCCGCTGGAGGTCGAGGCCGCGGAACTCGTGCTGGAGGCGGTCGGCTGGGCCGAGCGGCTGCGCCTCGGGCTGACCGGTACGGAGTGCGTGCAGGCCGCGCTGCGACTGGCTCGGGCGGCCACCGGCCGGCGCCGGTTCGTCCGGTTCGACGGCCATTACCACGGCTGGCTCGACAACGTCCTGGTCGGCCCGGTCGACGACGGGCCGCGGCCGGCGAGCGAGGGTCAGCTGGCCGAGTACCTGGCCGACTCCTTCGTGCTGGGGTGGAACGACGCGGACGCCCTCGGGGATCTGCTGCGCGAGCACGGCGACACGATCTGCGCGGTGATCATGGAGCCGGTGATGGTGAACACCGGCGGCATCGAGCCGCGGCCCGGGTACCTGCGGCGGGTGCGGGAGCTGTGCGACGAGCACGGCATCCTGCTGATCTTCGACGAGGTCATCACCGGATTCCGGCTCGCCCGCGGCGGCGCCGTGCAGCGGTTCGGTGTGGTGCCCGACCTCGCCGTCTACGGCAAGGCGATCGGCGGCGGCTGGCCGGTCGCGGCCCTGGCCGGACGCGCCGACCTGATGGATCTGTTCGGCACCGGGCGGGTGAACCACTCGGGCACCTTCAACGGCTCCGTGATGGCCGCCGCCGCGGTCATCGCCACCCAGCGGCTACTGGCCGAGGACCCGCCGTACGACCGGGTGGAAGCCTACGGGACCGCGCTGATGAAGGGCCTGTCGGACATCGCCCAGGGCCACGGCGTACCCCTCCACCTGCAGGGACTACCGGCCGCGTTCCACGCCTCGCTCGGGACGCCCCGGTCCGTGGTGACCGACGCCCGGTCGTTGCAGGAACTGGATCTCGACGGGTACGCCGGGATGACCGCCGACCTGGTGCGGCACGGCCTGTGGGTGATGCGGCGCGGCATCTGGTTCGTCTCGGCCGCGCATGGCGACGCGGAGCTCGCGAAAACCCTCGACCGGTTCGATGCGGCGCTGGCAGGTGCGTCAATGTAGGACGGCGAATCGGCGTGGTCGGGGTGTGGCACGAGACCGTCGCCTACTCGACGTACCCGACGACCCTGGCCGACTTGGAAGCGTTCGAACTGCTGGCGGGCGACGCGCTTCAGCCACTCCTTACGCGTAATCGGATCGCGTACGGCGGGCCGGGTCGGTAGGTTCCGCGGTCGTGGCGGTTTCGGTGCTCTGGCTTTGCGGTGCGGATGCCGCCGGCAAGTCGACGGTTGGCTGGGAGATCTACGAGCGGTTCACCAGCGGCGGCGGCGCGGCGGCCTTTCTGGACATCGACTATCTCGGTTTCTGCGCACCGCAGCCGGGTGGTGATCCGACCTGGCTCGTCGAGCGCAACCTCGCCGCGATGTGGGCGAACTTCGCCGAGGCCGGTGCCAAGTGCCTGATCGCGGCCGGCGTCGTCGTGACCCGTCAGCAGTGGCAGCGGTACGCGGCGGCCATCCCGGACGCGCGGGCCGTCCTCTGCCGGTTGCGGGTCGCGCCCGGTACGCAGGCCGACCGGATCACCCGCCGTGGCGTGCTGGAGGCCGGCGACGGCGGCACCGATGACGGCCTGCTGGCCGGACTCCACGCCTACGCGCAGCGGTCAGCCACGTTCGCGGCCAAGCTCGACGCCGACGACTTCGCGGACTTCACCGTGGACACCGACGGCGTTCCGATCAAGACGGTCGCTGATCGCGTGCAGGCCGGTTGGGAGCTGCGGCTCACCTGACACGGCGGCTGGTGCGGAAGGTCACGGCGAGATAACTGTGGGATACATCCTCGCGAATGATCATTAGCATCAATGGCCAACCAGGCGACCTCGTCTGGAGTTAGGTGGAGGTTGGATGACCGTTCGGAGGAGGATGGCCCTGCCCGTCGCGGCGGCGGGTGCACTGGCCATCATCACGAGCCTCACCACAGGCCTACCCTCGGCGGCACAGGCCGCTCCGGCGTCTGCCGCGGCTGGCGCCCCGATCACCCACGAGGAGAACCCGCGGGTTCCCGAAGGTGCAGCGTGGACGGAGGCGTACTTCCCGTCCTCCGACGGCAGCGGGGTCGAGTTGCACGCCGACGTGCTGCGCCCGGCGCACCTGTCCGCGCGTACGAAGACGCCGGTGATCCTGTCGGTCGGTCCGTATTTCTCGCACGCGGGGGAGACGTCTCCCGGTGGGTTCGACCAGGTCGGACCGTCGGGGCGCTTTCAGGACCTGATCGACGGCGCGCGGCTGATGGAGCGTGGGTACACCTTCGTCATGGTCGACCTGCGTGGCTTCGGCGGCAGCACCGGCTGCCTGGACTTCCTCGGCCCGGGCGAGCAGGCCGACATCAAGGCGGCCGTCGAGTGGGCCGCGCGCCAGCCGTGGTCGACCGGCAAGGTGGGCATGTACGGCAAGTCGTACGACGCCAACACCGGGCTGGCGGCCAACGTCCTCAAGCTGAAGCCCTTGAAGGCGATCGTTGCCCAGGAGCCGACGTGGAACAGGTACAACTACCTGTTCAGCAACGGTGTGCCCCGTTCCAACGCCACCAGCAGCCCGCGCAGCTACTACTCGATCGCGACGATGCCGCAGCTGAGCGACGACAGCGACCGCTACAAGGCGAACGCGGACTACGAGAAGACCCACCCGGAGTGCCAGATCAACAACAGCACCGACACCCAGGATCCCGACCCGAAGTCGGCGTTCTGGCGTGCCCGTGACTTCGCCTCCCGCGCCCCCGGCTCGCGTACACCGTTGTTCGTCACGTCGGGCTTCATCGAGGACAACACCAAGCCCGAGGACATGCAGCAGTACCTGGCCAACCACCACGGTCCGGAGCGCGGTTGGCTCGGCCAGTGGGAGCACGTCCGCGGCAACGAGACCGACAGCAACGGTCAGCTCAAGATGGGCCGGGCCGGCTGGTTCGACGAGGTGATGCGCTTCTACGACCAGCACCTGCGTGGCGTCAGGCCGTCGGTGAAGGACCCGGCGTTCTCCGTCGAGGACAGCCTCGGCAACTGGCGTGCCCAGCCGACCTGGCCGGTAACCCACGACTCGTACACGGCGCGGTTGTCGCCCGGACAATATGTCGACGACGGCGGCCAGGCGCAGGGGACCGCCGAGCGGATGACGGCGTCACAACCTGATGGGTGGGACATCGAGTACGCCGGCTCGCCGACGGCCGCCCAGACCAGTGCGGTCAGCGCCGACGCGCCGGGCAACAGCTACTGGACCTTCTCCACGCCCGCGTCGAAGCAGGTGCGGCTCACGGGCACGCCGGAGGTCGCGCTGAAGACCAAGGGAGCGGGCAACGTCTGGGTACGGCTCTGGGACGTCGCTCCGGACGGCACGTCGACGATGTTCAACGAGATGGTCGCGGCGCTGGAGGGCGACGGGTCGACCTCGTTCGACCTGAAGGCGAATGACTGGACCTTCGAACGAGGGCACCGGCTGGGTGTCCAGATCGGAACCATCATCTCGCGCGGCTGGCGCCCTGTCCCCTCGGGTCAGACGATCACCGTCACCGACGCGCGGCTCGGCATGGAGGTGCAGGATCCACGGTTCGACTCGCCCACCCAAGGCGACCGATCGCCGTACCTGGACCGGTACATCACGGCGAACACCATGACGCTCGACGCCGTCGGCGCACCGTCCTTCCCGCTGCACGTTTCGAAGAAGCACTGACCAAGCGCCGGAGGCCGCACCGGGCAGCTCTCGGTGTCGAGGTTGATGTCGCCC